>JBDMZA010000292.1:0-18658 GCA_039770155.1 Clostridiales bacterium | reverse complement strand
ATAAGAATAATGTTATAATATTTTTTATATTAGGCAGAATCAAAAAAATTGACTAGTTTATTTTTTGATTATGCCTTATACTTGAATAAAACTAAATCATAAGGAGGTACAAAATGAAATATACTGCTGATATAGGTGTTTTTGGAGGTTCAGGTTTTTATTCATTTTTAAAGAATGTTGATGAAGTTGAAATAGAAACACCTTATGGTAAAACAAGTGATAAAATATCAATAGCGAATTATAAAGGTAAAAAAATAGCTTTTCTTCCTAGGCATGGTAAAAATCATCAATACCCACCACATAAAATTCCATATAGGGCAAATATTTATTCAATGAAAGAACTTGGTGTTAAATTTATAATTGCTCCAACAGCATCTGGAAGTCTAAAAGTAAATATTAAACCTGGTGATTTCGTTGTATGTGATCAGTTCATCGATAGAACTTGTGGAAGAGAAGATACTTTTTTTGATGGAGAGAAAGTTGAACATGTGAGTCCTGCAAATCCATATTGTGACTACTTAAGAAAAATTGCTATACAAACAGGAAAAAATTTAAATATTAATATTCACGAAAGCGGAACAGTTGTGGTAATACAAGGTCCTAGGTTTTCAACCAAAGCAGAAAGCAGATGGTTCTCAAAAATGGATTGGGATGTTATAAATATGACTCAATATCCTGAAGCATATCTTGCAAAAGAAATGAAAATCTGCTATTCAAACATAGCTCTGGTAACTGATTATGATGCAGGTCTTGAAGGAAATAGCGAAATTAAACCTGTTACCCATGAAGAAGTTTTGAAAGTTTTTTCAGCAAACAATGAAAAATTAAAAACAATGTTGTTTGAAATCATTAACAATATTGATTTATCAAAATATAATGAGTGTAATTGTTAAAATAAAACAAAGTAAAATATTGGGTCGATGTATTTTAGGCATAATCAAAAATTGGCTAATTAATTTTTTGATTATGCTCTATTTAAAAATACAAATATTTTTTTGCTATCCATTAAGAATAGAAGGTTAAGATTTTGAAAACATTAGAATTTAAAAATAATAAATTATTTTTATTAAATCAAAAAAAACTTCCTTTAACAAAAGAATATATTGAATGCAAAAACTATATAGAAGTTGGAAATGCTATAACAGATATGTATGTGAGAGGTGCTCCAGCAATTGGAGTTACTGCAGCCTACGGAATTGTATTGGGAGCTAATTCCATCAATACAAGAAAATCTGAGGATTTCTTTAAGGAATTAGATAAAGTTTGTGACTTTTTGAAAAAAACAAGACCTACAGCAGTTAATTTATTTGATTCTATTGATAGACTTTATAAAATTGCTGATTCTAATAAAGCTCATCCAATATCTGATATAAAAAACAAATTACTATATGAAGCACAATTAATAGAAAAAGAAGATATAAGTTCTAATCATCAAATAGGTAATTTTGGAAATAATCTTATCAATAAAAATCAAAAAATTCTAACTCACTGTAATGCTGGATCTTTAGCAACATGTGGTTTTGGAACTGCTTTAGGTATAATAAGAGCAGCACATAATTCAGGAAAAAATATACATGTTTATGCTGATGAAACTCGACCTTATTTGCAGGGAGCAAGGCTAACAACATTGGAATTAAAAGAAGATGGTATTCCTGTAACTTTAATTTGTGATAATATGGCTGGATATTTCATGAAAGAAGGTTTAATTGATTGTGTTATAGTTGGAGCAGATAGAATTGCATTAAATGGTGATACAGCAAATAAAATAGGTACATACTCACTATCAGTATTAGCAAAGGAACACAATATTCCATTTTTTGTTGCAGCACCTACTACTACAATAGATTTATCATTAATTAATGGTAGTCAAATCCCTATTGAAGAGAGAAATCCCACTGAAATATCACACTTTAATGATATTCAAATATGTCCAGATGGTATCAATATAAGAAATCCTTCCTTTGATATAACACCAAATACTAATATTACTGCAATCATAACCAATAAGGGTATTATTCATAATCCTACAAAAGAAAATATGCTTAAACTAATCCAAGATTAATAAAAAGTATATTTTAAAAGAGTATATCATGTTCATAAACGAAATCATCTTTAATCTCATTTCATAGATGATTTCGTTTTATTTATATTTTATTCTTTTAATTCACTTCTATTAGCTTTAACTATATTTAAAGTATCTCTTAAAACATCTTCAACTTTTACTAATATTTTATCTGCATATTGTTTTGTTCCAACTTTTATTTCTCTTGAATTTTTTTGAGCTGATTCAATAAGACCACTTGCTTGCTCATAAGCCTTTTTGGTAATATCATTTTCTTCAATTAAACACACTACCTTATTTTCTGCTTCACTAATTATTTTATCAGCTTCTTTATTTGCTTTTTCTATAATTAGCTGCTCCTCTTGTTTTATCCAAGCAGCCTTTTTAATATCATCAGGTAATGATAATCTAATTTGTTTAATAAATTCTAGAAATTCATCTTTATTTATTATACTCTTACTTACTAAAGGTAACTTAACACTACTTTCTATATTATCTTCTAAGTTATCAATAACATCATAAATATCCACTTCTATCCCCTCCAATTTATACATGATTTTCATTTGTTTTTTCAAGGCATAAGGCATAATCAAAAAATTGTCTTATGAAATTTTTGATTATGCCTAATCAAAAAAGTTGACTACTTTATTTTTTAGGTTCTCCTAATTCAAAAGTTATTAATAAAAATCTATGTTTGAAACAATTTTAATTTTTTAATCTTTTTTATGTTCAAATTTTTTTATTATTTTATCTTTTATTGATTCAGGAACAAGTCCATCTATATTTGCTCCATGTGTAGCCAATTCTCTTACAGCACTTGAACTCAAAAAGGAATAATTAATACTGGTCATCATAAAAAGAGTTTCAATATCAGGTGACAAATTTTTATTTAATAATGCCATTTGTAATTCATACTCAAAATCTGATACTGCCCTTAATCCTTTTATTATAGCACTTGCATGTCTTTTTTCAACAAAATCTACTAGTAATCCAGGAAAGGAATCAATTTCTACTTTAGTTTTACCTGCTAAAGAAATTTTTAACATATCAATCCGTTCCTCTATTGAAAAAGTACAATTTTTATTACTATTATCTAAAACTGCTACTATAAGCTTATTACAAAGTTTTTCAGATCTTTCTATTATATCTAAATGACCTTTTGTTATTGGGTCAAAACTTCCAGGATAAACAAATATTTTCAAATTAATACCTTCTTACATTGATTAAATTTCCTATAAATATTTATAGATGTAATTCCATAATTTTTCTCTTTAATTTTACATAAATTGCTATAAGTTTCATTCATTAAATGATTTTTATGTTTCTCAACAACAACTATTCCATTGTCATTTAACAAATTTTTATTATTTAGTCTTTCCATTGTTTTAATCAATACAATATCATTATACGGAGGATCTAAAAAAACTAAATCAATATCATTTCCTAAACAAGTGTCAAGATATCTTAATACATCTGATTTTATAATTTTAGATACTTCTAAATACCAAGTTTTATTTAAATTATATTTTATAGTATTGTAACTCTCATATGACTTATCAACAAAAACAGCTTTTTTAGCACCTCTACTTAATGCTTCTATTCCAAGACTACCTGTACCTGAAAATAAATCTAAAACAGTTTTTCCTGAAAAATCATACCCTATCAAATTAAATATCGATTCTTTAATTCTATCAGAAGTAGGTCTTGTGTTATTACCTTTTATTTTTTTTAATTTAAACCCTTTAACTGAACCTGATATAACTCTTAAAATAAAAACGCCTCCAAAATAAACTTACTAGTAATTTTATATCAAAAACATATTTTGTCAAGTTTTTGAGAATAAAAATAAAACTCCCCACAGATAATTTTCTATGGGGTTTTTATATAAAACTATTGTCTTCATTATACAACTCTTTTAACTTTATCAGCTCTAATACATCTTACACATACACTTGCATGTCTTACAGTTCCTTTGTCATCTATTTTAATTTTTTTCACATTAGATTTTTGAAGTCTTTTAAACTTTTTTGTAACCTGAGATGCACCACGAAAACTGTACCTTTTTGCAGCATTTATTGATTTTTCACAAACTTCACATTTCGCCATATTATAAGCCTCCTTAACGTTTTAGAAGTATCTGAAAAATTAATCCTCAATCTTAAAAATCACAAATTTTAATGATTCTGAAATAATAACAATGAGAAATTATTTTTTTAGATTCTCCTTGCTTGAACAAAACAAAATTATATCACAAATCCAAGAAAAGACAAGTATATTTAAAGTAATTCAGAAATAAACTTATAGTTATTAAAATATTCGGTTTATTTTTTAGATTCTCTTAAGATACATCTTTTCAATAATTATTAATGCTATAAGAACTTCTTATACAATTTCTTCCTGCTTTTTTAGCCTCATATAGAGCATCATCTGCTCGTCTTATTAATTTATCTTCTGTATTGCCACATGATGGATAGCTTGAAAGACCAAAGCTAACAGTAACATATGCTGTAACAATAGAATCCTTTATTATCATCGATGCTATTTCACGTCTTAAATGTTCAATTTTTTCATATGCTTTATTTATATCTGTTCTCGGAAAAAGTATAATGAATTCTTCTCCTCCAAATCTTGCAAAAACATCAGTATTTCTTAATGATTGTTTTACTTTATTTGCTATACTAATAATAACTTTATCTCCAAACAAATGTCCATATGTATCATTAAAACGTTTAAAATAATCAATATCAAAAATAGCCACTGAAAGATCATAATTTTGTTTTTTTGCATTTATTACTTCTTCCTTTAATCTGTCTTGAAAATACAATCTGTTGTAAATCCCTGTTAATCCATCTTTAGTAGCTAGTTCCTGCATTCTTTGATATAAATCAGCATTTTCAATAGCTATAACTATCTGATGAGAGATAATATCTAAAACATTTAATAGATTCTCATTAAAAGATTCATTATATTTTTGCTCTAATATAATAATTCCAAATTTCTTATCCTTTAGTATAAGTGGTATACATATTAACGATTTCACATCTCTTCCAATTATAAAAGGATATTTTTCATCATTTTTCAATATATTATTCTCAACATAAATTTTAGAATTCTCAAGTACATAATTTAAAAATTCACAATTAATATTATCTTTTAGTACTACTAATTCCTTTTGTTCTTTTATATTAGTTATGTGTAGTTTTAATCTTTTTTTAACATCATCATAAAGTATGACAGATGAACCGCTAACACCCATTACACCTATAATAATATCATTAATACTTCTTAATAATTCCATGGGTTCAAAAATTGAAATTATTGCATCACTTACATGTTGTAGTGTAAAAAATTCTGCAATTGTATTTCTCAAAGAATTATTTTCACTTTCAGTCTCAGCATTATGTTCTTCTATGTTTTCTAATACTTTAGAAATATCTGTATTTTGTTTAATTAAATCATTATTTAACTTACTTAATTTATTTATTTTTTCAATATAATTGCTTTCATATTCTACATTATATTTATTTATTTTTCCAAAATAATATATTAAAACAAATGTTATAAAATAGTACTTAAAATAATTTTCAATAAAGTTCATTGTAAAATAGTCTTTTAAAATAACAACATTACTTGTTAAAATAACATCTACTAAAAATCTCATAGTGATATGTAAAAAAATAATCCAAACATAATATTTTATTGCCATCTTAAATCCTTTTGACAATGAAATATAAGCAATTAATATGAGTCCTATTACAAAATTCATATCCTCATATTTTTTAAATAGAACTGTTATAATAATTAAAGATGTAAATTCTAATACTTTTATTATATTAAATATTAATTTATCTTTAAATAGATTTTTTCTTATAAGAAAAAATTTCAAAATAGATATTAATGTTATTTGTAAAATAAATAATCCAAAAGTAACATTTAGATAATTGTTAATAAACGCTGTAATAAGTATAAATGGAATAATAATAAAACTCATTTTCAAAAATATCATTTCAATTTTTTCTATTTTATCCAATAGTATTCACATCCTCAAGGAAAGTTAGGCCTCTTTTAAATTAATCCAATACTCACATAAATCTTTAAGTTCACATTCATCACACTTAGGTTTTCTAGCTTTACATACAGCTCTTCCATGATAAACAAGTTGATGTCCAAATTTAGACCAACTATTCCTTGGAATAACTTTCATAAGATCTTTTTCTACTTTATCCGCAACTACATTTTTAGTAAATCCTAATCTATATGAAACTCTTTTAGCATGTGTATCAACAACTATTCCTGGAATATTAAATATATCACCTAATACTAAATTAGCTGTTTTTCTGCCTACTCCTGATAATTTTAATAAATCCTCCATTCTATTGGGAACTACCCCATTATACTCATCAATTAAAGTTTTTGAACAATTAATAATATTCTTTGATTTATTTCGAAAAAAACCAGTTGGTTTTATATCTTTTTCTAATTCTTTAATATCCGCTTTAGCAAAATCATAAACACTCTTATATTTTTTAAATAAAGGTTTAGAAACAATATTCACCCTTTCATCAGTACATTGAGCCGCTAGTTGAGTAGCAATTAATAATTGAAAAGGATCATCATATTTTAAAGTACATTGGGCTTCATTATATAGTCCATCTAAAATGCCTAAAATCTTATTAACTTTATTTCTCATAAAATCTCCTTACTATAAATAACAATAACTAATCAATACATACTTTATAATTAACTTTATAATAAATCAATAGGTAGAAATTGCAAATTAAAAATTTATAGATTTGTAATCAAATGAATTTTGAATATTTTATAGTAAAATGTAAATTTATTCTTTAGGTGTCCATTAACAAAGCAAGTAGCTATTATTAGTTATTTTCACATATAAAACTTAAAGCTACTTACTTTGATTTAATAGTATTATAAATAACAAAAATATACTTTTATTTTTGAATTCCTACAAAACTTTCTTTTTGAATAGCTTTATTATATAACTCTATATATTCTTTTGCAGGTTCTCTCCATGAATAATCAAAACTCATAGCTTGCTTTACTAATTTTTTCCATTTGCCTGGTTCTCCACTATACAATTCAATAGCCCTATCTATTGCGTTTAACATATCATCGGAAGAGAAATCATGAAATGTAAATCCTGTTCCGTTTAATCTATCACCATTATAATCTAAAACTGTATCTGCTAATCCACCAGTTGATCTTACAATAGGAATTGTTCCATATTTATAACTTATCAATTGCCCCAAACCACACGGCTCAAATCTAGAAGGCATCAAAAACATATCCGAAGCAGCATAAATTTTATTTGCTAAAACTCCATTAAATCCAAGATAAATAGCAATTTTATCTGGATATTTATCTCTAAAGTATTGAAGTCCATTTTCATATTCATAATCACCTGAACCTAAAACTATTAATTGAATATCTTTACTCATTAGTTGATCCATTTTTTCTAATAGCAGATTTAGTCCCTTTTGTTCTGCTAACCTTGTAATTATACTAATCACAGGCACATTTTTTTGAGGAATAAGCAACTCTTTTTGCAGTTGAAATTTATTTACATATTTCTCATCTAAGTTATCTAATGAATATTTTCTATAAATTTTATCATCTAATGATGGATTAAAAACATTATAATCAATTCCATTGATAATTCCATACAAATCCTTTGTTCTTTTCCTTAAAACACCATCTAATCTTTCACCATAATATCCTGTTTGAATTTCTAATGCATAGACTTTACTTACTGTATTAATTATATCTGCATATGCTATACCTACTTTCATATAACTAAACATTCCAAAAAACTCAGCTTTGTCAGGAACAAAAACTTTATTACTTACACCTAATAGTAAAATAATATCCTTCGGAAAATCCCCTCTATATCCAAGATTATGAATTGAATATATTGTTTTAATATTTTTATAATAATCATTTTTCAAATAATCAACATTTTCTTTTAATAACATAGGAATCAATCCTGTATGCCAATCATTACAGTGAATAATATCAGGTTTAAAACTGATTTTAGGTAACATACTAAGTACAGCCTTAGAAAAGAATGCAAACCTTTCACCATCATCTCCATAATCATATATTTTATCTCTGTCAAAATAGTATTGACTATCTACAAAATATACCGTAACTTCCTGTTCCTTATTATTAACAAAATATTTATATTTTGTTTCCTGTATTGCAAATTTTTCATTTCTTTGTCCAACCCATACAGATAAATCTGTAACTTTTTTAAAATCTATATCTTTAATTGTTTTATATTTTGGCATTATTATCCTTACATCATGTCCCATAGAAAACAATTCCTGTGGAAGAGCCATAGCAACATCTGCTAACCCTCCTGTTTTGGCAAATGGATATACTTCCGAACTAACAAACAATACTTTCAAATTATTCTGCATTTCCTATCCTCCATAAGATCATTATAATTTAGAATATATAAATTAATATAATATTTTTGTATAAGGCATAATCAAAAAATAAAATTGTCTTATGAAATTTTTGATTATGCCTAACTAAGGGATATCCAAAAAATAAACTCTAATTCTCGAGTATGAATTCGCATGATTTAAGCGAACTTCAGACGAAAAGAATTTGGTATTATTTCTTAGGTTCTCCTAAAGATTTCTAAAAATAGATTATCTCTTAGGAAGCCCTAAAAAATATCTACCTAATATATTAAGAATGGTATAATATTTTTTTAGTCATCCTCATCATATAAATTATCATAAAAAAAATGTCATTTCAATAAAAATAATTTACTTTAATATGATATTTTTTATGTTTTTGCTAAATATTTGATAAAATTATAGTTATTCTATAAACATTTCATCATCTTCATTTACAATCTGTTTAATCATTTCTATAAAAATATCTGCTATTTCAGGATCAAATTGAGTTCCCTTGCATTTATCAATTTCGTTTATAGCTTTTTCCATATTCATAGCACATCTATACGGTCTGTCAGATGTCATTGCATCAAAAGCATCTGCAATACATAAAATTCTTCCAAATACTGAGATTTCCTTGCCTCTTAATCCATTTGGATATCCTTTTCCATCAAAACTTTCATGATGTTCTAAAATTGCATTTAATCCCTTATTTAAAAATTCTACACCACTTAATATATTATAGGCAATAGTTGGATGATTTTTTATTTGAGATATTTCATTATTATTTAATTTCTCAATTTTATTTATAATATCAGCAGAAATTCCAATTTTTCCAATATCATGCAATATGGCTGCATATCTTAATTCTTCAATATCACTATCTTTAAATTTCATTCTCTTTGCAATTTCACATGATATATCCATTACTCTTTGACAATGTCCACTTGTATATGAGTCTTTAGCTTCTATAGAATTTGATAAGGCTATTACAGTTTGTAAATAACCTTTTTGAATTTCATCATAATATTTAGTTAGTTCATTATTTTTTTCTCTTAGCTCTTCTTTAGCAGACCCCAATTCCATAATATACTTATTTAGTTCTCCATCTGATAAAATTGATTTATCTGTCATTTTATTTTTTTCTTTTACAGATAAGTTCTTATAATAGTAATTGTTGTTTTCTGCAAACACCAAAGAATTATGACATCTATTTTTATATAAAAGTAATAAATCAATTATTATTAATGATTCAATTAAAATTAGTGTCAACATCACTCCATAAGTCAAATTTGAGATCATTCCTAAAAATAAAACAAAACATGCTATGCTTATTTTAATAATAACACTTATAATTTTTTTATAATTCATTTGTAACCGACTCCATATATTGTATTATATCTTATAAAAATTTTACTATATCATTGCATATATCTGTCACTTAAAATTAACTTACTACTACAATTACTAAAGAGTAGGAAATCAGAGTACTAAGGGATATCCAAAAAATAAACTCTAATTCTCGAGTATGAATTCGCATGATTTAAACAAATTTTAGACGAAAAGAATTTGGTATTATTTTTTAGGTTCTCCTAAGGCTTAATCAAAAATTTCATAAGACAGCATTATTACAATATAAACATTCTACAACTACATATTTAAATCCTTCACATATAATTCTAAATCAAAAACAAATTTAATCTATATCTTTTTCCTCAATTAATTTAATATCTAAATTAATATTTTCTTCATCTCTATATAATTCTATTTCAACTATATCTCCTGGTTTATGATTATTTTTAATTTCATCAAATTCAGCAAATGTTTTTACTTCTTGTCCATCAAACTTAGTTATTAAATCACCAACTTTGACTCCTGCTTTATCCGCACCGCTTTTAGGTACTACATCATCTACCATTAATCCAACTGGGTATCCGTTTTTATTTGCATATTCTTCTGTATACTTAGAATTTATTATAACCCCTACAACTGGTCTGTCTTTTACATATTTATATTTTATTAAATTTTCGGTAATTTTTTTAACTTCATTTATTGGAATTGCAAATCCTAAGCCTTCAACTTCAACACCAGAAATTTTTGCAGTATTCATTCCAATTATTTCACCTTCAGAATTCATCAATGCCCCACCGCTATTACCTGGATTTATAGCAGCATCTGTCTGTATTAGCTTTAAAGTCGTATTATCAGATATCGGTATTGTCCTGTTCAATCCACTTATAACTCCAACTGTAACTGAACCCATATATTCCAAACCACCTGGATTTCCAATAGCAACAGCCATATCACCAACTTTTAATTTCGAATCATCACCTAATTCAGCCTCTGTTAAACCCTTAGCAGCAATTTTCAAAACCGCTATATCCGTTTTTGAATCTTTTCCTACTATCTTTGCTTCATACTCTTTATTTGTATTATTAGGAAGTGTAATTCTAATATTTGGTTCCATCTTATTATTTGTACTTGTAATAACATGATAATTTGTTATTATATAACCATCTGATCTTATTATGATACCTGATCCTTGTGAAGATGTTTCCTGATCACTAAAAAATAATCCTGATGATTCAAAAGTTACCTCAATCCCAACAATAGAAGGACTAACTTTTTCTGCAATATACGAAACAGGAGAATCTGTTTTTTCGATCTCTATTTTTGTTTTGCTATCTTTGCTATAATCATCAACTGTAAAAAAGTCTCCTTCTTCTTTACTATATAGAGCAAAAGATATTGTTGCAACAATTAAACCTCCAACAACCGATGAAATAAAGGAATACAGTAACAATTGATTTCTTGTATAAAAATATTTAGGTTTATTATTTTTATAATTTTCACTATAATATGAAGCTGCTTGAAGTAAAAATTCATCTTCTGAATTTTTGCTATCATTTTCATATATATCAATAAAACTTCCTTTTAAATCTTCTTCACTATCTACATTATCATTATTAAATTCATCATTTTCATTGTCTTTATCTTGGTTTTCTATACTAATATCGTCATCATCATTGTTTTTATTTGACTGAAGTTTTCTAACTTCAGTTTCATCAGATTCTAATTCAGATACATCAACATTTTCTTTATTAGTTCCTTTGGTATTATTATTGGTAAGTTCTTCACCAACACCATTGTCATCTTTATGGTCCATAATACCATCCCTCCTTATATAATAATTATTTAATTGAACTCGCCTTCACTAGCGTAAAAGTGAATTTTGTACCTTTATTAGATTCACTCTCAACCCATATTTTACCTTTATTTTCATTTAAAATATTTTTTACTATAGACAATCCAAGTCCTGCACCCTTTTTATCTGTACTTCTTGATTTATCAGTTTTATAAAATCTTTCCCATATTCTATCTAGTTCCCTTTTTTCAATACCAATTCCATTATCTTCTATAGTAACATATACTTTATTCCTTTTCAGCTCTGTATTAATAGTAATTTTACCATTCATATCAGTAAATTTAATTGCATTGTGTAATAAATTGGTAATAACCTGTTCTATAGAATCTTTATCAGCTTTTACATAAACATATTCCTCTTCAAAATTGGCATTTATAGTTATATCCTTCTCTACAATTAAATTCTCAAATTTTATTATTATTCTTCTAATCATTTCATTTACATCAAAATTCACAGGTTTAATTTCAATACTTCCTGACTCTATTTTAGCTAAATTTAATAAATTATTAACTAATCTTGTCAATCTTATAGTTTCTTCTTTTACAATTAATAAATATTCATCTTGTCTATCTTTTGTTATTGTACCATCTAATATACCCTCAATAAAGCCTTTAATTGAAGTAACTGGAGTTCTAAGTTCATGAGACACATTAGCAATAAAACCACTTCTCATCTCTTCTAATTTATTTAAAGATATAACCATATTGTTAAAATTTTTAGCCAATTCTCCTAATTCATCATTAGATTCAATTTTTAATAAGCCTTTAAAATCTCCTTTAGATACATCTTTAACAGCTACATTTATTTTTTGTAAAGGTCTTGTCATTTTCAATGATAAAACATAGAATAATAATAGAGCTAAAAGCGTAGAAATTAATACTGCGTATACAAATAATTTTATTATCTCATTTCTCGCTTTTGTAACATAAGTTAATGGTCTACTTATATATACTGCACCACTAATATTTTTTTTAGAAACTTGGTCAAGATATAGTGGCTTGCCAACAGTTAACCAAGTATTTACTTTTTCATCTTTAAATAAACCAAAAAAATTATTGTCATCCACTAATTCTGGCATTTCTCCACTTAAGAGTCCCTCATATTGTTTTTTATTTGTTAATTTATGAAATCCATCTGGATTATCAGAAAATTTATCTTGTATACTTAGAACATATGGTTGTAAACTTTCTTCATAACTTAAAATTGCAATGTTTGCATCAAGCCCAACTAAAATGATCATAGAATTAGTATTTGAGCTCATATAGTCTAACATTATCTGTAATTCATCTCTATCATTTTGAAGATAACGAATTCTTTCCATTGTCATATCCATATTATAATCTAATTCTTTTTTGCTTTCATCTATTACATAATTTCCCAAAGTATAATATAAAATGACACCTGTTACAGAAAAACTAAAAATTAGTATGGTCACAAATGTGAATACTATTTTTTTAAAAATACTATCTAACATTATTTCACCTCAAATTTATATCCAACTCCCCATACTGTCTTTAGTTGCCAATTTTGATTACCTTTGTTTATTTTTTCTCTAAGTCTTTTTATATGAACATCAACTGTTCTTGAATCTCCATAAAAATCAAATCCCCAAACCTGTTCTAACAGTTGTTCACGAGTAAATACCTTGTTTGGATTTGAAGCTAAAAAGAATAATAGTTCCAACTCTTTTGGTGGTAAATCAATATTTTCACCAAATACTTTTAAAGAATACTTAGTTCTATTTACAACTAAATTAGGATATACAACTTCTTGAGTATCTGACTCTTTATGCTCATATCTCCTTAGAACCGCTTTTATCCTTGCAGTTAACTCCTTTGGTTCAAAGGGTTTTACTATGTAATCATCTGCTCCTAATTCTAATCCCAAAACTTTATCAAAAGTTTCACCTTTAGCAGATAGCATAATTATTGGTATAGAACTAATTCTCCTTATATCTCTACAAACTTGCCATCCATCCATCCCAGGTAGCATAATATCAAGTATTACAATATTCGGAGTTCTTTCCTTAAACACTTCCAAAGCTTTATTTCCATTATAAGCCTGATAAACATCATAACCTTCTTTTTCTAAATATAATGTTATTAATTTACATATATTAACATCATCATCTACTACTAAAACTTTTTGATTTATAATCAAAAAAATCACCCCATTTTAATTTTTTTCAGGTGTTTTACTTAAAGTTAACCAAAAAATTATATTTCATTCTTCTTATTTGAGAATCATTAGAATTATGTTTAATTAACAAACAATGAAAAAAGTTAATTGCCAATCCAAGTATGATTGATTACTCAAAAATGATAATGATTTATTTTTTTGACATCCCATAGATACAGCAGTATTTACGATTATATTTATTTTAAAATAAAAAAATGAATAAAAACTGTATATTTAATGAACAAATAATAAACACCCATATTATTAGGTATAATCAAAAAATAAACTAGCCAACTTTTTTTAAATTTGTTATACCATCAATATTTTTAGAAAAAAGTTTTTATGAAATTTTTGATTACACTTAATAAGAAATATAATATCGAAACAAACAAATTAAATCAAATATTTTCTTTATAAAAACCTAAAAATATTGTACTCTTCTAATCAAATGCCATCCATATATTTCATAACAACAATTTCTTTTTTATCATACAAAATTAAAAAAGACTACTTTAGCAGTCTTTTAATTAATTATCTCATTTCTAGGTGTTATATTATTTAAAACAAAACTATTTATTTTCACTTCTTCACTCAATTTCTTGTTTTGTTCTTTTAATTCATCAATATTCTTCATAATATACTCTTGCCTGTCAGAAAGTACCTGTAACATTTCCCTTATTTCAACTAGTACAGATTTTAATTCATCCATGTTTACCCCCCCTATTATTAATATTAAAAAACGAAACTCTCTGCACGTGCATTAACGAATATCTCTTTAAATAAAAGCAAATAAAATTACATTTAATTTTAAAAAATGCTTCCAATCCACTCAGGGATAGCCAAAAAATGAACTCTAATTCTCGAGTATGAATTCTCACGATTTAAGCGAACTTCAGACGAAAAGAATTTGGTATTATTTTTTAGGCTCTCCTTAGCTTAATTTTATCATAATATTACATTTTTTTAAATAGTTTTTGTTTCATTTTATAATATTTAACAAATTATATAAAATCAAATAAATGCTTGTATATAGCCAATTTCATGATATAAGCAATTTATTTTTTATTATATCTCTATATAAGAAAATTTATTTTTCGTCAATCGCAATCTTTAATTTTTCAACAAATTCTCCAACATTTTGTATAATTTCAAAATCACTTTTACTTTTTGAAATTATTCTTACAATTGCTGTACCTACTATAAGTCCATCACAATATTTCTTTAATTCTCTTATATGTTCGGGAGTTGAAATTCCAAATCCTAAAGCTTTTGGAATTTTTGAATACTTATTTATTTCACTAAAAAACTCATTAAAATCAGTTTTAAAATTATTTCTCTTACCTGTTACTCCAAGAGATGAAACGCAATATAAAAACCCTCTTGCATTTTTTGAAATTTTGCGAATTCTTTCTTTTGATGTAGGTGTTACTAATGTTATTAAATCAATACCATGTTCTTTAAATTCATCCTTTATTTCATCTTGTTCTTCAAAAGGTAAATCTGGAATTATAACACCATCTATTCCTACTCTATTACATTCTTTAAAAAATTTATCTATTCCAAATTGCAATATGCAATTAAAATATAATAAATAAATTAAAGGCACCTCAATACTTAACTCTTTTCTCAAATCATAAACCATATTCATAATATCACAAATTTTAATATTATTACTTAATGCTCTCTTATTAGCTTCTTGAATAACAGAGCCTTCAGCTATGGGATCTGAATAAGGTATACCAATTTCAATTAAATCCGCACCTCTTTTTTACATTTCTTTGATAATTTTTTTGCTTACTTCTATATTTGGGTCACCAGCAGTAAGAAATGTAATAAGAGCTTTTTTATTTTTTATTTCTAATTCATTAAATTTGTCTTTTATTCTTCTCATTTACATTTACCCCCAAATATTTTGCAATTGAATATACATCCTTATCTCCTCTTCCCGAAAGATTAATTACTATGATTTCATCTTTTTTAGTTTCTTTTGCTAATTTCATTGCATAGGCGACAGCATGAGAACTTTCAATAGCTGGAATTATACCTTCAATCTTGGTTAAATAACAAAATGCCTCAACTGCTTCTCTATCGGTTATAGATACATACTTTGCTCTATTTGTTTTATATAAATTAGCATGTTCAGGTCCTATGCCTGGATAATCAAGACCTGCTGAAATTGAATAAACAGGCATTATTTGCCCATCTTCATCTTGAAGAAAATATGATTTCATTCCATGTAAAACTCCCACACTTCCTTTTGTAATAGTTGCTGCATGTCTATTAGTATCTATTCCGTCTCCAGCAGCCTCTACACCTATCAGATTAACCTTGTTTTCTTCAATAAAGTCATAAAATGCTCCAATTGCATTACTTCCACCACCTACACATGCAACAATATAATCAGGTAATCTGTTTTCTTTGTTTAATAATTGTTCCTTAATTTCTTCTCCAATAATTTTCTGAAAATCTCTTACTATATTTGGATATGGATAGGGTCCCATAACCGAACCCAAGACATAAAATGTATCGTCTATTCTCCTTGTCCATTCCCTCATTGTTTCATTTACTGCATCCTTTAATGTACAAGTCCCCGATAAAACAGGATTCACTTTTGCCCCTAATAAATTCATTCTAAATACATTTAGTGATTGTCTTTTTGTATCTTCTTCACCCATAAAAACTTCACATTCAAATCCAAATAATGCTGCTGCTGTAGCTGTAGCAACACCATGCTGTCCTGCTCCAGTTTCAGCTATCAACCTTTTCTTTCCCATTTTTTTTGCAAGTAAAGCTTGTCCTATAACATTATTTATCTTATGTGAACCGGTATGGTTCAAGTCTTCCCTTTTAAGATATATCTTTGCACCACCTAAATCATTTGTCATTCTTTCAGCAAAATAAAGATTTGATGGTCTTCCTGCATAATTGTTCAAATAAAATTTTAATTCTTTTTTAAATTCATTGTCATCTTTAAATTTTTCATAAGCTTCTTCTACTTCATATATTGCATTCATTAATGTTTCAGGTATGTATTGTCCTCCAAATTCACCAAATCGACCTTTTTTGTTCATATTAGTAATCTCCTTAAAAAATATCAATAGGATAGCAAAAAAATAATACTGAATTCATACTCGAGAATTAGAGTTTATTTTTTGGATATCCTTTAGTAAATATTAGCTCTTGATGAGTATATAAATTTTTTTATTTTATATTCATCTTTACCCTCTTGATTTTCTACTCCACTACTTACATCTACTATATATGGATCAACTCTTTTAATTGCTTTTCCTACATTATCAGGATTTAGACCACCTGCTAGAATTACTTTTCCATATTTTTTTGCCTTCATAGCTAAATCCCAATCAAAAAGCTTTCCTGTTCCACCAAAAGATTCTTTTGAATAAGTATCTAATAAAAATGCATCCACTTCTTTATAAGAACCTAATATTGAAAAATCTGTTTTTTCAGAAATTCTTAATGCTTTCCATATTTCTACATTATAATCTTTCAAACTCTTAATATAATTATAATCTTCATCTCCATGAAGTTGTATTACATCAAGTTTTAAAGTTTCAACCTTATGTAAAACATTAACAAGTTTTTCATTCACAAATACTCCAACTTTTTTTATCCTTTTGTCAAGTTTATCTATAAGAATTTTTGCTGTATCAATTGAAATTTTTCTCTTACTTTCTGCAAATACAAATCCTACATAATCTGGTAAAAGATTATTTAAATATTTAATTTCTTCTATTTTTTTAATACCACATATTTTAACCTTTATCATTTTATCACTCCTAAAAATAACAATTCTAACATTCTGATCTAATATTATTTATAGTTCTTTTGATTGAATTCGATTTCATAAACGTTTCTCCCATTAAAACAGCATCAACTTTTAATTTCTTTAAGAAGCTAATATCGCTTTTATCTTTTATTCCACTTTCGCTTACAATAATCTTTTCATCAGGTATTAATTTAATTAGTCTTTCAGTATTTAATAAAGATACCTCAAAAGTTTTTAAATCTCTATTATTTATACCTATAATATTGATATCCATATCATAAATTCTTTTTAACTCTTCTTCGTTATGTATTTCTACCAAACATTCTAAACCTAATTCATATGCCAATTTTTTAAATCTATAAATTTTATCATCACTTAAAATTGATACAATTAGTAGTATTGCATCAGCCCCAATTAGTCTAGACTGATAAATTTGCCATTCATCAATAATAAAATCTTTTCTCAATATTGAAAATTGATATTTTTCTCTAATATCTGTCAAGTATTTATCAGAACCTAAGAAAAAATTTTTTTCTGTCAAAATTGAAACAGCCTCTACATTAGCTTCATTATATTCATTTGCAATATGCAAATGTTCAAAATCTTCTTTTATTATCCCTTTAGAAGGAGATGCCTTTTTTATTTCTGCAATTAGTGATACTTGATCCTTACCTTTTATTTTGCTACTTAAACTTATTATTTTATGTAAATGTGAGCTTTCAAGTTTTTTTAATAATTTATTTAAATCTGTTTCACTTTTTTCTCGTTCTAATTGTTTAAATTTTTCTTTTACTATTTTATCTAAAATAATTATATAGTCCTCCAAAAATAAAACCCTATAATTTTATATTAAGTACACTAAGGATAACCTAAAAAATACTACCAAATTTTTTTCGTCTGAAGTTTGCTTAAATCATGTAAATTCATACTCAAGAATTGGCGTTTATTTTTTAGATATCCATAAGTACAATCTTTAACTATTTGTAATTTTTTTCATT
>JBDMZA010000291.1:0-5277 GCA_039770155.1 Clostridiales bacterium | reverse complement strand
GTTGAGTAAAATATTATGACGATTATTTTTTAATATTAGTATTACAATAATAGTAAATTTTAAAATGCAATTTATATAACATATGGATTTTGATATACTATTGGATGGAATATTTGACAATATCCACGTAGATATAATTAATTTAATACACTATTGGAGAGGATAAATTTGGAGAGATATGCATTACTGCTTGGAAGTAGCCAATTTGATGATGGTAAATATAATGATTTGCCATGTGTGAAAAATGACATAGATGGATTTGAATCGATTTTAAAAGAATATGGGGATTTTAAAGAAGGTAATATTAAAAAGTTACTGGATTTAAATGATTTTGAATGTAGAAGAGAAATTGAGAAATTTTTAGGAAGGGTTAGTTCAAATGATTATCTATTATTTTATTATTCAGGACATGGAGAAATAGATAGAGAGGCAAATAAATTATATTTTATTCTAAAAAACACAGATCATGAAATATTAAAATCAACATCAATAGAGAAAGATTTTATTATTGATTGTGTAGATGAAAACAAGCCTAGAGCAAAGGTTTTTATTATTGATTGCTGTTATAGTGGTGTATTTTCAAAAGTACTTGCCAAATCTGGAATTAAAAATCCACAAATTGAAAAACGTGATATGGAGAGATGTGTTGAAAATGGCAGGGGTTGCTATATTATGACTGGTGGAGGAGCTGGTCAAATATTACCAGTGCCAGAGAATGGTAAATATTCATTTTTTACAGATGTTTTGTTAAAAGGAATTTTGACAGGTGAAGCAGCTAATATTGATGGAAAGATATATCCAGATGAATTGTTTAAATATATTTGTAAGCATGAAATAGAAGGACATAATCCAGTGGCAAGCTCTTATGGAATAGAAAATAGAGAAGGAACTCATATAGTTATAGTAAAAACAGCTTTTAAGAATTATAATACAAATATTGCAAAAAAGTGTGCAAGGATTCATGTAGTTGGTTTTAAAGAGGAAGAATCATTTGCATGGAAGGATATATATATTCCTTTGAAGGTAGTAAGTGATAAAGAAAATAAAATTATTGATAAACATACTGATAAGAAGTTCTATAAAACAGAAGAACTTTTAGAATTGAGCAATAATTTAATTATAATAAAAGCTGATCCGGGAAAAGGTAAGACTACAATACTTAAGTGCATTATTGGGTATATAAGTATGAATGATAATGGGAATTCAGTTGTTTATATAAAACTAAAAGATTATGCTGAAAGAAATATTTGCTTATTTACTTATATTATAGATAGTATGTTGTATTATGATAAGGATTTGGAGAAAAAAAGTATAGAAAAAGCACTATTTGACGGTAAAATTGTGGTTTTATTAGATGGATTAGATGAAGTTAGAGGCTCTAATAAAGATGATGTTATAAAAGAAATTGAATATTTTAACAATAATTATAAAAAGTGTAAAATGATATTAACTACAAGAATTTATGGGTTTAGAGCAACAAGCTTTGAATTAAGTCAAATATTTGAAATAGATGATTTGAGATTTATTGACAAGATAAATTATATAAATAAATTTTATGGAGCTTATTTTAAAGGGCGATTATCAGAAGATAAAATAAAAGAAAAAGTAAAAGCAATTGAGTATAAAATTAAAAATAATGATGAAATTAATGATTTGGCAAAAAATCCATTTTTACTTTCAATACTTTGTTTAGTTGGGAAAAACGGAGTATTACCAAAATATAGAATTGAATTATATGATGAGTGTACAAAAATTCTTTTAAATGGAAAGGAAGAACTTGATAAAGCTTGTTTTTTTGAAAAGCAAAGATTATTAAGAGAGATTTCATTTGATTCATTTGAAAATGGTGGCAAGGGAGAATTTGTTACAGAGGATTTGTTTTCAAAACTAAAAGAATTTATAAAAAATAGTGAAGATTGCAAAGATTGCAAACCTAAGATTAGTGTGGCTGCTGATAAATGTTTGGAAAGTTTATGTAATGATAGTGGAATTTTAAAAATGGTTGGAGATACGTGTGAATTCATACATCGAACATTTTTTGAGTATTTTACTTCTGTGAAATTGAAAAAGGATTGTAATTTTAATGATGTTTGTCAAAAAATGAATAATGCCATGTGGGAGCAACCATTGAAGTTATATGCAGCACAAATAAACAATGTAACTATGAGTAAATATTTTTTTGTTAATGCTTGGCAAGCAAATATAAAACTTGCACTAAGTTGTTATACTGAAATGAGATATGTACACAAGGAAATGATTGAAGCTGTAGTTGATAACATAAAAATCAGTGATAGAATTGCTTTAATTAGAGACTTACCATTTATTGAAGATAGAAATGGAAATAATGCTGGTGCAATGGTTGATGTAATTAAAGTATTGATAAAATCTCAAAGTGATCTTGAAATTTTGGCTCATGCAGTTTTAAAACTTAGAAATATTAAAGAAAAAATTGAGGATAAAGATATTAAAAATACAATTAATGAAATTATTGATAAAATCTTAGGTGATGAAGACATGAAGAAAACTCGTTATAATAAGTATATTGGTAATTTAATGGTGAAAATTAGTAGTGGAGATTTTATGATGGGAAGTCCGGAAGATGAACCGGAAAGATGTTTGAGGTGGAATAGTGAAAAAGAGGAGTATGAAGTAGTAGAAGATGAGTGGTTACATAAAGTTAGAGTGAAGGGCTTCAAAATAATGAAACACACTGTAACTTTAGATATATTTAATAAGTTTTTGGAAAATGAAAATTTTACAGTAGATAGTGATGGAAAACGTGGAAGTTATGTTCCTAATTATGACAAAGGTGAATGGGAATTAAAAAGTGGAGTTGATTTCAAGTGTGATGTAAATGGTAATGAGAGACAAGATCAAAGTCATCCGGTAATTCATATAAATTGGTATGAGGCATGGATGTTTTGTGAATTGCTCGGATGTAAACTTCCAACAGAAGCTCAGTGGGAGTATGCATGTAGAAGAAGAGATAAGGATACAAATATTTGTACATACACTCCGTTTAATATTGGTACAGATTTACCAACAGATAAAGCGAATTATAATGGTAATTATCCATATAACAACAATCCGATAGGTGAGTATAAAAAAGATACTATGCCTGTTATGAGTTATGAAGCAAATGGTGTTGGTTTATATGAAATGCATGGTAATGTAGTGGAATGGTGTAATGATTGGTATGAAAGAGATTATTATAAGGAATGTATAGAGAAAAATATTATAGATGATCCTAAAGGACCAGATGAAGGTTCTTATCGCGTTTTGCGTGGTGGTAGCTGGAACTACTTTGCTAGGCGTTGCCGTTCTGCTTACCGCGGCAATGGCTATCCCAGTTATCGTGCCGACTATGCTGGTTTTCGTGTTGTTGGGTCCCCCTAGTTTACATGTAGTTCACCCAACTTGACCTTTGAGCTAATACGAAATTGTTTTGAAGCTAAATGAGTAGCGAGGGACGAGCGTTAACTAATTTAGCAAAAAACAATGAGTCAAAAAATAAAAATAAGAAGGATAATAATATATGCAATTTAAAATATTTACTATACCTGTAATTAAAATTAACAAAGGAGAACAGCAGTATGAGTGGATATGATTTTAATATAAATAGTGTTGGAGATGATCCGGCAAAAGAGGATTTGTTAGGATTTGATGTGTATGTAAAGGCACTTAAAAGTGTTATAAATTTACAAAAAAAAGAAGAATCCTTTTCTATAGGGTTATTTGGAGATTGGGGTACGGGAAAAAGTACATTGATGGAATTATTGGACAAAAATCTAGAAGATACTAAATATGTTAAGGTAAAATTTAAAGCCTGGAAATATGATGGAAGAGAAGAGATTTTAAATGCTTTAATCCAGACAATTATGTTGAAGTTTCAAGAATTAGCACCAAATGAGGAAAAGAAGAAAAGTATAAGGGAAACGGCAATTGGATTTGCAAAAATTGCAGGTACTTCAATTGTAAGTAAATTAGTATCAAATAAAACAGCAGGACTTGTTGATATCCAGGATATGGCAGATGGATATAAAGATTCTGTTGATAACATCGAATTTATAAATAAATTTGAAGAAACTTTTAAAAGTTTTATAGATGAACAATTGGGAATTAATAAAACTTTGGTTATTTTCATTGATGACCTGGATAGATGTTTACCAGAGAATGCAATAAAAGTATTAGAAGCTATAAAACTATTTTTGGATGCTAAAAGTTGTGTATATATTTTAGGAATTGATGATCAAGTTATTCAAAATGCAATAAAACATAGATATGGAGAAAATAGTAAAATAGAATTAGATGGCAAAGACTATTTGGAAAAAATAATTCAGTTACAATTAGTTGTACCAAAACCTTCACAACAACATCTGTTAAAGTACATTGAAGAACATTTTGGAGATATTCTAGATGACGAATTGAAGCAGATTATAGTATATGGTTGTAATATGAATCCAAGGAATATAAAGCGTTTTGTAAATTTATATAGTTTAATTACAAATATTATAAAAAATATGAAACCAGTAGGTTTTACTTTAAATAATCAAATTCTTGCAATTACTCTAATGATACAAATTAGATTTCCAGAGTTTTATAAATATTTATCACTGAACTTGAAAAGGTATGTAGAATTGCTAGGAAAGACAGAAGATAATTTTTATTCTCAAACAACAATTAATGATTTTAGAACAAAAGCTGAGGACAAAAGATTTGGAGAATTTTTAGATGACACAGCATCAAAATTTTTTATACCACTACAAGAAAAATATAAAAATCAATCTAAAAGACTTAATATTAGTCAGATAACTGAATCTGATCTAATATACTATTTCAATTTTACAAAATTTAGTGATGTTAGTAATGAGGTATAAGGAATATCCAAAAAATAAATCCAAATTCTAGAGTATGAATTCGTATGGTTTAAGCGAATTTCAGACAAAGAGAATTCGATATTATTTTTTAGATTCTCCTAAGGCATAATCAAAAATTTCTATGGTTTAACGAATTTTCAAAAAAGTTGAATAGTTTATTTTTTGATTATGCCTAATGTAGATTACTTAAGTTTCAGAGGGAATTTGAACTCCACAGTGGTTTTTATAAGATAGTTTATTAAATGTAGTTTTATTAGTTGAGATGAGGTGGATAAAATTGACTAGGTTAATTAGTAAAATTTTGAAAAAATATAATGAATTAATAGCAGAGGAATATTCAAAAATACGAATTATTAAGGATGATGATAAGAAAATCCAAATGAATTTAGATGATATATAT
>JBDMZA010000290.1:0-14587 GCA_039770155.1 Clostridiales bacterium | reverse complement strand
GATATAAAAACATCTAAATCATTTACATATTTTAACATCTCTTTTGCAAATTTAAAATTCCCTTTTGTTATTTCAAAAATATAATCTATTATTCTATCTAAATCATCATTACTCTCAATCATCATAAAGCTATCGTAAATATACGAACTTAATTCTATTTTATTCAAATTATCTAATCTTATGTTTACAAAACTTATTGTATTTTCTGAAATAAATTGTTTTAAGTCATAAACTATTTTTGGTACTTTGCTTTCTTCTTTATTATAATTTACTACTATCAAAATATTTTTTATTTCATTATCTAAAAGAACAGATTCTATGAATTTAAAACTGGATTTATCTATATAATTAAAATCATCAAATACTAAAACCATAAAAATATTATTTTTAGAAATTACTTTTAAAAGTTTTTGTATATATTGTTCGATCATTATTTCACTATTAATATCTATATCATTTATTATTTTTTCATAATTTATTAAACTTGATTCACCTATTGTTTTAAAATTATCTTTTAAATTTTCGTCCAATTCACCGATATAATCTCTTTTAATATTTTCTTTGATACTTTCCTCCCCAAGAAGTATCAAATTAAACAACTCATTATGTAAATAGTTTAAGTTATATAATGGTCTTTTTATATTAAATTCATCTAATTGACAGTTTAAAAAAATTCCATTTTCCTTAAAAACATATTCTTTAAAATCACTTACTAAGTATGTTTTTCCAACACCCTTTTCACCTTGAATAAATACTACTTGCCTGTCATTATTATTTAATGAATTGAAGTTTTCCTTTAAAATTTCTATTTGACTATCTCTACCAGACAACTTTTCTGTTTCTCTATAATTAAATTCACTTATATCATCTTGCCCAACAAAAAATAATTTGTCTAATTCATTTGATAATATTATTTTTTTTAAAGATAAAAGATCATTTATTATTCCTTGCGAACTTCTATATCTATTTTCAGGTTTTTTATTTATTAGCATATTTATAATATCAAATAAACTAGTAGGTATAGCCGAATAATCTTTTTCTAAATTTCTATTCTCTAAATACGAAATTTTATAAATCAATTCTTTATAGTTATTATAATTAAATAAATTTTTTCCTGCTACCAATTCATAAAATAAGATTCCTACTGTATAAAAATCTGTTCTGTAATCAATGCTTCTATTTATCAAACCACATTGTTCAGGAGATGAGTAATAATTAAATGCCTTTTTATCAATATTTATAAAACTATTAATTTTTCTATTAGCTAATTGAGAATTTTCATTAAAATCTATTAATCTTAATTTCTTTGTATTTTCATTATAAATAATATTTTCTAAAGATAAATTACCATGTATAAAACTATTTTCATGTATTTTTTCTAAAGTTTTAACAATTTTAATAATAATATCTATAATTTCTTCTAAATCAAGTCTCTTAATTTCAGATATTTTTTTCAAAGATATTCCATCAATATCCTCCATGTAAATAGCTTTCGTATTTTCATACTCAAAAAAATCATAATATTTTAAAACTCCTTCTATTGGGCTTAATTTTTTCAAAAAATCATATTCTTTTTTTATAGAAAAATAATTAGATTTATAATAATCCTGATTATAAATCTTAACTATACCTGTAGTATTATCTACATCATTTAATATTCTAACTACCTTAGAGTTATTATTTATATATAATTCCTCTACTATATGAAATCTCAAATTGTTTACCCCCTTTTTTAAAAGGAATTGTATATTAAATTGAATTTATTGAAGGGATATCCAAAAAATAAACTCTAATTCTCGAATATGAATTCACATGATTTAAGCGAACTTCAGACGAAAAGAATTTGGTATTATTTTTTAGGTTCTCCTAAGTTCTATTTTTGATTTGAAAATTCGTTAAACCATCGATATTTTCAGAAAAAAATTGTTTTATGAAATTTTTGATCATGCCTAAATATGGTTAAAAACTATTGATATTAATATGTACAAAAGAAATATTGAAGCCAAATAGCTTCAAAACAAAATTTATAGAAATGAATCTTCAAAATTAATATACTGAGTATGTAATTGAAACATACAACAAATCGCTATTAATTTTGAATAAAATCTGAAATAGTTATAATGATTATCCTAACAACCAATTTTCAATTTTCCAATTTCTTTTTATTGCTATATCTTTAAGTTCCTTATCTGGATTTACAACTATTGGCTTACCTACGATCTCCAACATATATGAATCATAAGAATAGTCACCAAATGCATATGAATCATATAAATTAATATTTTCTTTTTTGGCAAGTTTTCTTATTCTTTTTGCCCTATCTTCACCAAAATATATTTTATCTATAATTTTACCTGTATATTTATTATCTTCTATTTTTATTTTAGTAGATACAAAACCATCAGCATTGAGTTCATTGGAAAACTCACTAACTATAGCTTCTATAGCTGATGAAACTATATAAATTTTTACTCCACTATTCTTAAATTTTCTAATTAATCTAAACACTTCCGGATATATTTTCTTTTTTAATCTTTTATTGTAAAAATCATTAAATTCTTTTTTAAAGTCAGATTCATCAATGCTTTTAGTTAAGTTAATTACAATACTTTTGTATATCTCTTTATTATCAGTTTTATTTAAGTATAATTTAGTATCATTTATTAATATCGATAAAAATCTCTTAATACTTAATTTTTTTTTAACCAATAAATAAAAACTAAAATTTCTCTCGATATGACTTTTAATAATTGCACCATCTAAATCAAAAAAAGCTGCTACATTTCTTTGCATATAATTACCACCCTAGAAATAAAAAATTTTCATACTATCTTTTATAAATAATTATTTTAAATATTATCTCTCTCTATAATAATTCTGAAAGTTATGTTTAGTCAATAAACTTTCATATATTATGTAAACTTTTTTATGTAAAGCTCACAGACTAAACTTTATTTTATATAAAATATTTGATATCTTTAAATTTTATAAAATATTTCCTAATTTTAAAAGAAAGTTTATTTATTATATTTGTTTTTAATATCATTAAACATAACAACCATATTTTTCCCACTTTCTTTGGCATTATAAAGAGCCTTATCAGCACAATTAATAACTTCTTTAATATTTTTAGAATCTGTAGGATATTGAGCAAGACCACAACTTACAGTAACTTTTTTATTTAAATTTTTTTCATCTACATCAATTTTTTTAACTTCTAATTGTCGTCTTATTCTTTCACCAATATTTTTAGCAGAAACATTATCAGTATTTCTTAAAAGAATTAAAAATTCTTCTCCACCAAATCTAACTGCAACATCAGTTTTTCTAATATTTTCTTTAAGAATATCTGCAAAAAGTACTAAAAACTTATCTCCTGAAATATGTCCAAATTTATCATTAAAGTTCTTAAAATTATCTAAATCAAATAGTAAAAAATTTAAATTTTTATTATTATAATTACAATAATCAATTTCTTCCAATAATTTCTGATCTAAATAATGTCTATTAGCTAAACCCGTTAATTTATCAGTTCTAGCTAGTTTAAACTCTTTTTTATGCAATTCATCATATCTTCTTACTTCAATTTTTAATAAATAAATTCCATAAGTTGTTAACAATATTATAAAATCTTTTGATATTAATTTAATAATACTATTTATTAAGTAACTAATATTGTTGGTGTTAATCATTTCTATAATACACACAATTGAATAAACTACAACTGTAAAAATTCCCAATAAATTTACATCTATATGCTTTGATTTAATACCATTATATGATAATATGAAAAAAAACATTACAAATAAATCTGATTTTACTCCTCCAGAAATAAATATATATGCACAAACTATTATAACATCCAAAAATGCATATAATCCATTTATATCCTTTTTATTTTCATATGACATAAATTTATATACAGTAACAAATATATTATAAAGAATAGTTATAAAAAAAATTTTAAAGAAAATATAATCAAATGAATGAATATCTTGTATACAATAAATAGACAAGACAAATATAAGAAAAAACCATCTTGAAAATATAAAAAAATTGCTTTTTTGTTTATCGATCTTTGTAATTAAGGACAAATCTTTATTTGTCATATTTTTCATCTCTCATAAAATTCAGTATAATTACTCTAAAAGTATCTAACTTAAGTTCCATAGATAATTATAACTAAAAGGTAATGTTAAAATTATTTTATCACATTTTCAAAATAAGAAATTCACCAGAATTAGGTTTCATCAGCAAACAATGTCACAAAGTAAAATGACCTATCCTTGTGATTCATTATTTTGAAACGTCTATGTATTTTTTGAATGTCCATACTCAAAAATTAATCTAAAAATTCTTCTAAATTTTTTATGTTTGTAAATTGAATACTATCTTCTTCAAAAATAATTTTCAAGTATTCAATTTTATCTTGAGTATTATTTTTAATTACTACAACAGCATTTCTTTTTATATCAATATTAACTCGATCAAAAATATCTTTTTGAACAATTTCTATAATAAGATAAATATATTCTCTTATTAAATGATAGGACCTATTCTCAATAATTATAGGAATATATCCCTGTTTAGTAGGGCTAAATACTTTAACATTAACACTCCCCGGATCATTATTTTCTCCTGTTGGATACAGTAATTCTCTTTCATAAAGTGTGACTCTTTTATCCATTTAATTACCTCCTTAGGCATACTAATATTAAAATTATCTATTTCTATTTATGCATAATCAAAAATTCAACTTTTTTCTGAAAATACAGATATTTTAATGGATTATTAAAAAAGTTGACTAATTTATTTTTTGATTCTACCTTAAATTAACAAACCTTCTAAATTCATTTTTAACCTCAATTTCTAACTCACTTATATCATTATTATTGTAAAATACTCTATCTGCTATAGAAATATATTCCGATTCACTAATTTGAGAAGTTACTCTTTCCATTATTTTTTTTTCAGATACAGAATCTCTAATTTTAAGTCTTTCAATTCTCTTACTTATATTAGAAATAACTACCCATATTTCATCAGAAATATCAATAAAACCATTTTTTATAGGGATTGGTGCATCTATTACAATTACACCAGAATCTTTACTTTTTGAGTATTGATTAAATCTTTCATAAATTTTTTCTCTTATAACCTTATGAGTTATTTCATTTAATATATCTAATTTTTCCTTATTTTTAAAAACAATATTTGCTAATTTCTTCCTACTAATTCTATCATTTTCTAAAATTTCTTCACCAAATTCATATCTAAGTTGTGAGCAAACCGAATCCAAATATAAAACTTCATTTGCAATTTTATCTGCATCAATATTTTTTGTTCCCAAATCACTTAAAATTTTAGCAACTGTACTCTTTCCAACTCCTATACCACCTGTTAATCCAATTGAAATAATATTTTTATTATTTTGTCTCATACCAACTACTTCCTTCACTAATAGAAAGCTCTAAAGGAACTTTTAATTTTATTGCATTTTTCATTGATTCTTTTAAAATTTCATAAACTTTATCCTTTTCACTTTCATTTGTATTAATAACTAGTTCATCATGTACTTGCAGTATAAGCCTTGATTTTAAGTTTAGTTTATTTAATTTTTCGTACACATCAACCATTGCTACTTTTATAATATCAGCTGCACTTCCCTGTATAGGAGTATTCATAGCTGCTCTTTCACCAAAAGATCTTATATTATGATTTTTGGATTTTAACTCAGGTAAATATCTTATTCTATTTAAAATTGTTCTTACATAACCTTTTTCTTTAGCATCTATTATTAAATTGTCTAAATATATTTTTACTTTAGGGTAAGTTAAAAAATACTCATCAATATATTTTTTAGCTTCTTTTTTACTTATACTTAAATCTTTAGCTAAACCAAAATCACTAATTCCATATATTATCCCAAAATTAACAGCTTTTGCTCTCGATCTCATAATACTTGTTACATCTTCCATTTTAACTCTAAACACTTTTGCTGCAGTATTTTTATGAATATCCTCTCCTTTTTCAAAAGATTCTATCATATAATCATCATCGGCTAAATGTGCCAATATCCTTAGCTCAATTTGAGAATAATCCGCTGATATTAAACAACACCCTCTTTCTGGGATAAACATCTTTCTAATTCTTCTACCTAGCTCAAGTTTTATAGGTATATTTTGTAGGTTTGGCTCAGTACTACTAATTCTACCAGTAGCAGTTATCATTTGATTAAAATTAGAATGTATTTTTTTTGTTTTTTTATTAATTACATTCTTTAAACCTTCAACATAAGTACTATTCAACTTCATATATTGTCTATACTCTAAAATTCTCGACACAATTTCATGTTTGTCTGAAATCTTTTCTAAAACTTCAACATCTGTTGAATATCCTGTTTTTGTCTTTTTCACAATGGGAAGTGATAATTTTTCAAATAATATTACTCCCAATTGCTTAGGTGAATTTATATTAAATTCTTCTCCTGCCATAAAGTAAATATTACTTTCAAGCATCTTAAGATTTTTTGTTAATTCTTCAGATAAAATATTGTTTTCATCCATATCAATGCTAATACCATTGAATTCCATATCAGCCAAAACTTTAATTAGTGAAATTTCAACATTTTTAAACAAGTTCATTTGACTTGAACTCTCTAGTTTATCTTCTAAAAATGATTTAAATTGAAAAATCACTCTATTATAAACAATCATAAATTCTATTAGAACCTTTTCATCAACCTCTTTATATTGAAGAGATTTCTTTCCTTTACCAAAAATATCTTCCATTGATGGTATTGAAATATCTAAGTAATCTAAAGCTAGAGAAGAAAGTTCTAATGAATTACTTGTAGGATTTAAGAGATATGAAGCTAAATATATATCAAAAACTTCTCCACAAATACTTATATTTTTTTCTGCTAAAAAAAGCATCAACGTTTTTACATTGTATAATATTTTTTTTATATTTTTATTTGAAATAAATTTCTCTAGCCCAATATAAAATTCCTCACTATTTATTTTTTCAGTATTTATAAAATATGATTTATCTTCATCTGATATTGTAACGAAATTCAGTTTTTTATCTTTTATATTTTCTCCTTCAATAAGCGAAAAAATTGCTACTTCCTTTTTTGTAAGTAAAGTTTTTACTAAATTATCAAATTTATCATTGTTATCTATATATTCAACACTCTCATCTACTTTTTTATATTCTGCTTTTAAATTAAATTTTTCTATGAACTTTTTAAATTCTAGTTTTTTAAATATTTCATAGAGTTTATCATTATTGTATTCTTTTAACTTCATCTTTTCATGTTCTGCTTCAATTGGAATATCTATATCAATAGTAACAAGTTTTTTGCTCATAAAAGCTGCTTCTTTATCTTTTTCTAATTTAGATTTCAAAGCTTTTTTAGTTATACTTTGAATATTGGTATAAACATTTTCTAAAGTTTTATAAGTTTTTATTAACTCTAATGCTGATTTCTCTCCAACACCGTATACTCCTGGTATATTGTCAGAACTATCTCCCATTAAACCTTTTACATCTATTAACATTTTTGGCTCAATACCATATTTAGATTTAACCAAATCATAACTATAAAATTCTGTTTCTGTTCCACTTTTTTTTGTTACAGGCAAGCTTACACTAACCCTATCTGAAACTAATTGAAGCGCATCTCTGTCTCCTGTTACAATAATTGTTTCTAGGCTTTTTCTTTCTGCTCTTTTTGAAATTGTTCCAATAATATCGTCTGCTTCATATCCTTCAAGTTCATATCTATTTATATTCATCGCATCTAAAACTTCTTTTACTAAAGGTAATTGCATTGCAAGTTCATCAGGCATACCTTTTCTATTTGCCTTATAGGAACTATACATTTTATGTCTAAATGTAGGACCTTTTAAATCAAAAGTAACACAAATATATTCTGGTTTTATATCATCAATATATTTAACTAAAATATTAATAAAACCAAAGACAGCATTTGTATACATTCCCGACGAGGTTGCTAAAATTTGCCCCCTTCCTGAGAACGCATAAAACGCTCTGTTGATAATACTATTACCATCAAAAATTAATAATTTACTCATTATCATTATACACTCCAAATCTAGTATTAGGATATCTAAAAAAAACAAATCCACATCCTTGTAGAAATCAACTAGTATTAGTGACTTCAAGACGAAAAAAATGTGATATTATTATTTAGGTTCTCTTAGTATTCTATATAAAAAAACAACTATCGTAAACAGTTGTTTTTTATATTAATTTTTATGTAATTTTCTGATCTATTTTCAAGTTTTTTTATATGGAAACACTAAAAAATACTATCCTATTTTTAATATCTTAGACTTACTAATATTAGGCTGTATTGTCAAACTCTATGTGACTTATTATTTTGAAATGTAGATTTATTTTTTGATTATGTCTTATCTTAAATATTCATCAATATATGCCAATTGATCAAATTCAAGTTTATCTATTAACTCTTCATACAAAATTTTATGTTTTTCTGATATACTAATCAGTTCAAGACCATATTCATTAAATAATCCATTCGACATGACTCTTACTATTTTTGCTTTAAAATCAATATTTATATCTTCATCAGGAAAAATAAAAACATTAACATTTTCAACCTTACTTATATCTATTGAATCTTTAAAAAATACAGAGACACCATTTTGGCTGATATTCTTTATAATTCCATACAATTTCTGATTTGTATTTTCAACATTTATATATGATTTAAAATTAACAAAATACCTCTTGTTTTTCCTTCTATTTTTATATTTAAGTGTTTTAATAACTTTTATTTTAATTATTTCTTCTTTTGACTTTTGTACAGCTACAATTTTACAAATTAATATATATTCATAACTTGAGTTCATTACATTTATATATATATCATCATTGTATTTTATGTTTTCTTCCTTAAGTTCTTTAGATTTTTTTAAATAAATAAAATCTCTATTTACTTTACTTACAATACTTAAAACAGGAAACTCTATTTTATTATGTCTTATTATAACAACATCATTTTGACCTACTATATTCAGTTTTTTTTCCCCAATACTTTTTGTTTTTACAATTTTTTTGTCATTCTTTTTTAAATTTTGTTTAAACATATTGACACCTCTTAAAACAATATAATTTATTATATTTATTTTTTGGATATCCCTTAGGAGAACCTAAAAAATAAACTGGTCAAATTTTTAATCATAAAATTTATGATTATACTATAATATTATTATTCGACCTTTATATATTTTTTCCTCTTCTTAGAATAAAAAAATAAAATCAGTCCAACATTTCCTGAAAAATATCAGAAAAAAAATTGCCCTTCTCGAACAATAAATCCTGTCTAATCAAACAAGTAGAATGTGATATTATTTTTTAGTTTTTTCTTAATTCTATTTTAACTTCTGTATAATATTTGTTACTTTTTATTGCACTAATATTTACATCAATTTCCTTTATTGTTTCCTTTATATATTCTTCATTTTCACTATTTAATAAGCTCTCATAATACTCTTTTTGCTCTTCTAAGGACTCAATTACAATCAAATCTGAGTCAATATTTTCTTCTTTTATTACCATATTTGCTTTTATATTTTGATTTACACTGTTGATAAAATTCGCATAATTTCTGTTCTCATATTTAAATTTCAATACTAAATAGTAGCTATTATCATTTTGGTTGCTTTCATAATCAATCTTTACATTATCATTTTGTAATAAGTTTCTTATAAACTTTTCTTCCACTTCTGGTGTATCAGATTGAATTAATATATCTGATAAACTCTTAGGCACATCTGTTGTTACTTCATTATCTGAGTATTCTTCTAATGTAGGTGTATCTTTTATTGGAGATTTTGTACTCTCTACAACTTCATTCTTCATAGTTTCTTTGGGTTCACTACTAGTAGGAGTCGATGTAGTATCGTCATCAAAAACTTCTTTATCCTTAAGAGCATTTTTTGATTTCTTATCATATTCATTATTATCTGCTGACTCATTTTCATTTTCCATGTTCATTAACGAATTAACATATGAGTGTATTTTATAAAAATTTGTTCCTCTGATAAAAACTACTAATAAAAATATTGCTGCTATTGAGGTAATAACTCTGAAGTATTTATTTTTGTAGATTAATTTGTTGTCATTTTGTTCTGCATTATTTTCATTTACAAGTTTATTATGAAGACTTTGAGTAAAACCAGATTGAACTTCTTCATCCCCTATATTTTCACATGCCTTTACTAAAATTTTTATTTCCTCAAATTCAACTTTACAATCAGGACAATTTAACAAGTGTTCTTCTACAGCAATCTTTTCATATTTATTTAAGTCATTATCTAAGTACAATGTTATCAATTCCCTGATATCACCACAGGCTTTCATAGTTACACCTCCCTACATATTTATTTGACGCTTCTATCATTTAAAAGTTCCAATCTTTTTTTCAACATTTCTTTTAGAGATAATCTTGCCCTATTCAAGCGTGATTTAACTGTTCCTATAGGAACTTTAATATATTCGGATATTTCCTCATAACTAAATCCTTGTATATCTTTTAAAACAATAACAATTCTTTGATCTGGCGACAAACTAACAATAGCTTGGTTAATTATTCTTTTAGTTTCATTTCTTTCAAGAATCTTATCTGGTCTTGAACTATTGTCCTCTATTTGTATGTTAACTTCACCTTCATCTAATTCAAGTTTTTCATCTATTGATATTTCTTTTTTATTTTTATATTTTCTTAAATGATCTAAACAGACATTTGTGGTTATTCTATAAATCCAAGTAGAAAGAGAGGATTCTTCTTTGAATTTTGATATAGATTTATACATTTTTATTAATGCTTCTTGGGCTAAATCCATTGCATCTTCCCTATTTCCAAGTAATCTAAGAGCAATATTATAAATTCTTTTTTGATGACTTTGCACCAATATCTCAAAAGCTTCAATATCTCCCTTTTTAGCCCTTTTTAGGTAAAGTTTTTCATTTTCGACCATAGTGATAAAAATTCCTCCCTCAAAATGAAAAAGATAATAGAATAATTCTATTATCTTTAATTATTATACATTTTTTTTGAAAAATAATAAATATAAATATAATATTCATTTATTTCATTTATTGTACAACTCTATATCACCAGAGTCTATCCGCAAAAATTAATTTGTTACTGTAAGGCAATACCAACAGCATTAACTAAAAATCTTATTTTCTCTTTATCAAGAGATTTTTCAAACTTAATATTACTAAAATCTAACATATCAATAGTATATACAGGTAACTGTAAAATATTTTGTCCGAATCTTCTTAGACCTTTTAATCCAGATCCTCCACCAATGAAAAACACTGTTTCTAAGTTTTGACCACCACATCTGTTTATATAAAAGTCTATACTTCTTTTAATATTTCTCAAAATTTCACCAACATATTCCCTAATACATTCATCTACTATTCTTTCAATATCATCTCCACGATGGTGGTCATCTACTATTCCATGCATTTTTTTATAAACTTCAGCTGTCTTTCTATCAACACCTAATTTTTTACCAATAACTTCATCAAGACTTCTTCCTCCTGATAAAATAATTCTGTTAAATTCGAGAGCACCATTATTAATGATACTTAAATTTGTTGTCTCAGAACCTAAATCAGCAACCCCAATTGTTCCATTTCCATAATTGTATATTGTTCTTCCAGAACCAGAATTACTTTTCTCTAAAATTTTAAATCCTCTACTAAAAAATCTGGCTACACTACTAAATGGAATTTCTAAAGACAATGGTTTAAAACTAAGTAAAGCAAGTAGCTTTATATAATTATCAATCATTGCATTAGGAACAACAGTTACTAAAACCTTATATTGGTTTGCACTTTCACCTGTAACTCTGTAGAACATTTTTTGATCGATTATATTTACAGGCAATTGTCTGGTAGTTTCTTCTCTAATAAGTTCCTCAATTTTACCTTTATCATGTTTATTGATATAGATAACCTTAGAAACTATATTTGAACCTGCAGATATAACAATCTTAACATTCTTTTCATTAATATTATTATATTCTATCATTTCTCTTAAATTATCAGCAATTCCCTCAAAGTTTGAAATAATTCCATTCTTAATGCACCCTTGTGGGGTGGCATTAATTCCAAAATTTATTATTTTAAGAGAATCTCCCACAGTTTTCCTAGAATGTACTACTTTTATATTGGTAAAACCAATCTCAATACTCAATATATCACTCTTTAAAAACTTCTTACTAAATCCACTAAAAAAGAACGGAAAATTCACCTATTTCTCCTCCAAAGCAACTTATAGTGTTCCGTAAATATTAACATCATTTAGAAATCATATAATTTATTACCAAAGCCTAATCTTATAACTTCATCAATTGATGTAACTTCTTCAACAATAAGACGTACACAATTTTCTTCAAAAGTACTCTTATCATTTTTAATCCTAGACTTTATCAAATCTAATCCATTATCTTTTGTTAAAATATTTTTAAGATCACTGTCTAAATTAAATACTTCAAAAACTCCTATGTAACCTGCATATCCAGTATTATTGCAATTTTTACAATTTGAAGATTTATCCTTTGACTTAGATTTGTTTGTCTTTCCTCTACAATCCTTACATGTTTTTCTGATTACCCTTTGAGCAATTATTCCATTTACCGCAGCAGCAACCATAAAATCTTCGAATTTATCTTTCTTAATAAATCCTTCTAATGTTTCATAAACAGTACTATAACCCATTGATACTATAACAAGTTTTCCACCTAAAGCAGTATTCATCAACAGTTTTAATGCATCCGAATCTATTTCACTATCAACAACTAAAACATCCGGATCATTATCTATAGCTAACTTAATGTATTCATAAGAACTGTCAAAAGGATTGTCTTTCATATCTAATTGGCTTATTCCTTCAATCAATTCCTCGATTTTTTCTTCAACAGATATAACATTTACCTCTTCTTGAAGCATCTTTTTAATAAGTGCATTTATTGTTGAAGATTTTCCGCTTTCTTCTGTACCGGAAACAACTATCATACCACTTCTTTTTTCTAACATAGTATTTATTCTATCAGATTCTAATTGAGTAAATCCTATGTTATCTATTGTAAACGGAGTCCTAAGACTTCCAAATTTAAGCATTAATTTTTCTCCACTTGGTGTAGGAAGCACTACCACAGTTATATACAAACTTCCTTCTTCTTCCATATCATATCTCATTCTTCCTTTTTGTGGAATACCTTTTTTATCTAAGTTTAGTTCTGCCATTTCCTTAATTTTATTTAATAATTGATTGTAATCAATACCTTTTCTTAAATCACTTTTAGAGAGCCTTCCATTAACTCTATATCTTACTCTTATATCTTCATTTGTTTCATCTATATGAACATTTGAAGCAGTAATATATAATGCTTTAACAATAAGTTTCCTTATAAATTCTTCAAAATCTGATATATATTCAGGTTCTGTGCTTTCAACAGTATTTTCAGAAAAATTTTGTTGAATATTATTTTTTTCAAATGAAACTTTCTCATTTATACTATTTTCTTTTTTAGAACTTATAGAATCTACCTGATTTTTAGGAGTATTGACTATTTCCTTATTTAATCCTGCATTTTCTTGTGGTTTTATTGGAGTGGCACTAACATTTAATGTTTTTCTAAATTCTTGTAATTTTCTTAATTGATCTGCTTGTTTTTCTTCATCAATTTCTTTTTTATTCTTACTTTTCGTCAATTTAGCTTCGGATTCTTTTTCTCCTTCACCAAAAAACTCTTGTTCTTTAATCATATCTTCTTCTAATTCTACTACTGTAGGTTCGTCCCCTTCTAAATCCCCACCAAAATCACCAGTGTCTTCATCCATTTCACCAGTATTATTATAAAAATAATCAATTGCTTTACTTATCATTCTACCATCAGCTAAAAATGGTTTTATCTCCATCTGTGTAAAAATCTTAATCTCATCAATTAAAAAAATATCATCTGGGTTTTCCATTGCTAAATGCAAAAGATTATTTGATACATCAAAAGGAAAAACAAAATACTTTTTTGCTACTTCTGAACTAACTTTCAAAATAGCATTTCTATTTACAGGAATTGTCTCAAGATCTACATACTCAACTCCCATTCTTCTAGCTTTAGCATGCATTTTTTCCTTATTATTAGTTGGTTCTTCAGAAAGGAGTAATTCTTGAATATTTTGACCGGTCTTTTCTTGAGCTCCTTTGATCTCCTCAAGACGATCATTTGTTAAAAGTCCTGCATCTACAAGGATATCTTCTAATCTTTTATCATTATTATCATTCATTTACTACACCCTTCTCACTAAAAATAATTATTCCCTCTAATTTCATATTATGTAAATAGATTATATACTTTAATTTATATCACTGTCAATACCCATTTAATCTAGCAAATCAAACAATAATCTATCGTTTTTTACATTTTAAACCAATGTTTTCTCTCTCTAACATCTAATACATAGAGGGTTATAATATTCATTATATCATAAAAAATAATTAATACCAGAAAAAATTTAT
>JBDMZA010000289.1:0-3063 GCA_039770155.1 Clostridiales bacterium | reverse complement strand
GCCATGTCCGACCCGATAACGCGAGGCTTTTCGTCCCCCCGCAAGCAACTTTCAACATGAATGAAGCGCGTACAGTTTTATCTTTTTTTAAGAGGTTTGTCACGTTCGACTAAATAGATTAATTCCTTATAAATTAAGAATTGAGTTATTTATGAAATGTATTTAACCCGGAATATGCAATAAAAACAAGTTTTTTTGTATAAATAGTTTCTTTAATTATCTGTATTTTTTTTTATAAGAAGTTGGTGTTTCACCAAAGAAATGTTTGAAACTTTTTCTAAAATAATCAGGATCGCTAAACCCTACATTAAAACTGACTTCAGAGACGCTTGCACCAGGATCGCGCAATAACTCAGCTGCCTTTTTCATTTTAATAATACGAACAAATTCTTTAGGAGGATAGCCAGAAACGGATTTCATTTTCTTAAAAAATATTGATCGACTATAACCCAACTCAACAATTATATCATCAATAGTATAATTTGGTGTTTTTATATTTTTTTCAATTAATTCAATAACCTTTGAGAGCAATTTCTGATCATTGTCTGACACAGTAAGCTTTTCTGGTTTAAATCCAGGATCTTTTGCAAATTTCTCTTTCAATTGTTTTCGCTGGCTAATTATATTAACGATACGCCTTTTTAAATATTCCATATTAAATGGCTTGGTTATATAATCGTCAGCGCCAGAATCAATGCCTTTAATTTTACTTTCAATTGAAGATGTAGCTGTAAGAAGTATTATGGGAATATGTGAAGTTTCAAAATCACTTTTAAGCAACTTTGTTAACTCAACACCATCTAATTTTGGCATTTTTAAATCTGTAATAATAAGATCCGGATTAACTTCTTTAGCTAATCTTTCACCTTCCTCACCATCAACAGCAACAAATACAGTATTATCTTTCTGTAATTTTTCGTGCATATATTCTCGCAATTCCTTATTGTCTTCAATAATAAGCAATTTGTATTTAACTGCATTTGCTGCTTTTTTATGCTGCACTATAGGTTGTTCGTCTATTTGTTCAATAAATGACTGAAAAGGTTTGGGAGCTTGTATAATTGAATCTTCATCACTTAACTTTTTTTCCTGTTCATTATAAAATTTATCACCAAGTGGTATCTCTACAGTAAATGTACTGCCTTCGTTAATCTTGCTATTCAGTTTAATAAAACCCTTATGCAGTTGTACCATTTCCTTTGCAAGCGAAAGACCAATCCCAGAACCTTTAAAGCTAGAATAAAACGAGTTTTCAACAAAAACAAATCGTTCGAATATTTTATCAGCGTGTTCCTGACTAATTCCCTCTCCCTGATCCTGGATACTAATAACTAAAAGTCCAGATTTAGGTGAAATATTTATTTTAAAAACTATCTTTTTATTCGATGGCGTGTGTTTAAATGCATTTGATAATAGGTTATTTATTATAACATCGGTATATCTTACATCTAACATACCTTCATAACTTTCTATATTGGTATCGAAAATAAATTTTAGCCCTTTTTTCTCAGCATAAGGAAGAAATGAAAGGTAAATATCATTCAAATATGATACTACTTCAATTTTTCTTACCCGAAGTTCAATTTTTCCTTTTTGAAATCGTCTAAAACTAATTAATTGCTCAATTAATCCATTCAAACTATTTACGTTTCTTTTAATTAATTGAATTCCTGATCGTACATCTTTTGTAAAAACAGTTGCTTTATCTATATCTTCAATAGAATTGTTAATTAGAGTTAACGGTGTTTTAAACTCATGTGATATATTGGTAAAGAACTTGAACTTCTCCTCAGAAAGTTTATTTTCATAACTAATTTCTCTCCTTGCTATAACTTCTTTTGTGATAATATATATTATTGCAATTATTAATAAAAAATAAGCTATTATTGCCCATTTGGTTCTCCAAAATGGAGGTTTAATAACAATCGACAATTCTCTCATCTCATCCATTAATAAACCTCGGCTATCAGTCGCTTTTAATTTGAAAACATATTCTCCTGGTGACAATGCCTTATAGGTAGCATTTGCCGAATTAATTGCTTTATTCCATTCTTTTTCATAGTTTTCTAAAATATAAGTGTATTGAATTTTATCCGGTGCATTAAAATCCATTACTGCAAAGTTTACCCCAAAAAAATTCTGATTGTACTTCAATACAATTTTTTTAGTCTTATTTATTGATTCATTTAATGGGCTGCCTTTAGCACCCGGAATTACCCTCTCATTAAATAATTTAAAACCGGTCAGTACAATTGGATATTCCCTTTTCTTAATATATATTGAATCTGGATTAAAACGAATAAAACCACTCTGAGTACCAAAAATAAAATCGTGGTTTGCCGATTTATATTTACATCCTTCTGAGAAAACACCATGGCCATAGTCATCGCTGTATTCAATTAGCTCAGTGGTATAATTCTGTGTTGAAAATTTCACTAATCCATTATCCGTTCCGAGCCATAAATTCAAATCATCGTCTTCAAGAATACTGCTTATTATATTGCTAGGAAGACCATCCCTGCGAAAATAATGTTTGAATTCCACTGATTCTGATTTTATATTTATACTATTAAGACCACCACCATATGTAGCCACCCAAATCGTACCTTTCAAATCCTGATGTATATCAAAAATATCATTATTTGTTAAAGAATTTACAGATTCTGCATCTCTAAAAAACCGTCTAAATCGTTTAATATCAGACATTAAATATTTTGAGTCCAATAGATTTAATCCATTAACTGTGCAAATCCACAAATTATTTTCACGATCCTTATAAATTTTCCTAATTCTGTCGTCGCTTAAACTGCTTGCATTACTAGCATCTGACGAATAATTACTAAACTTTATAGCTATATTGGGGTTTTTTATTACGCTAACTCCGCCATGGTAAGTCCCAATCCAAATCTGACCATATTGATCTTGAAGTAATGAAAAAATATCATTATTGGCTATACTGGTTGTATTCTCTTTATCATGTTGATATACATTGATTTTAAAATATTTATTTGAAGCCTTATCAAAATCCAATATATCCTTTATGTGGTATAGTCCCCTACCTTT
>JBDMZA010000288.1:0-5058 GCA_039770155.1 Clostridiales bacterium | reverse complement strand
TTTTATTTTATTATTATTTTTTAGGTTCTACTTAGGGATATCCAAAAAATAAACTCTAATTCTCGAGTATGAATTCGCATGATTTAGGCGAACTTCAGACGAAAAGAATTTGGTATTATTTTTTAGGTTCTCCTTAGCCATCTAATATTATACTATAACTAGGTACAAAGTAAAAAGATGTATTTTAAATTTAAAAATACATCTTAATTCTCTATAAAGTTTTTGATTAGGCATAATCAAAAATTTCATAAGATAATTTTTTTCTGAAAATATCGATAGTTTAACCAATTTTCAAAAATAATTGACTAATTTATTTTTTTGATTCTGCTTTATGTCTTATATAAATATAAACTATCCAACTTTGCTATTATCTACATTTCCTCCATTAAATTGACTATTATAAAGATCAAAGTAGAAACCACCTTTTTGTAATAATTCTTTATGATTACCCATTTCTATTATGTTTCCTTGATTCATAACAAGAATTATTTTTGCTTCTCTTATAGTTGATAATCTGTGAGCTATAACAAAACTTGTCCTATTTTTCATTAAATTATCTACAGCTTTTTGTATTAAATATTCAGTTCTTGTATCAACACTACTTGTAGCTTCATCTAATATTAATATTTTAGGATTTGCCAAAATTGCTCTGGCTATTGTGAGAAGTTGTTTTTGTCCCTGAGATATATTTGTACCTTCTTCATTTAATATTGTATCATAGCCTTCTGGAAGAGTTCTTATAAAATGATCAGCGTGTGCTGCTTCAGAAGCTTCTACGATTTCTTTCATACTTGCACCATCTTTACCATAGGCTATATTATCCCTAATTGTTCCATTAAATAACCATGTATCTTGAAGAACCATACCAAATAATTTTCTAAGTTCACTTCTCTTTAATTTTTTAATATCAATTCCATCTATCATTATCTTACCAGAATTTATCTCATAAAATCTCATAAGAAGATTCACAAGAGTAGTCTTCCCTGCTCCTGTAGGTCCAACAATTGCAATTGTATTCCCTTCTTTAACTTCAATATTCATACCTTCAATCAATGAAACCTCTTCTGTATAACTAAATTCAACATTTTCAAAAGTTACTTCACCTTTTGGATTTTCAACTATTACAGAGTCTTTATCATCAGGAATTTCTTCCTCCTCATCTAATAACTCAAAAACACGTTCAGAACATGCAACCGTTGATTGAATTATATTTGCAATATTTGATGTTTGAATAATTGGCATTGTAAATTGGCGTGAATACTGAATAAATGCTATAATATCGCCTACTTTCAAAAGACCTTTAGTAATCCAAATGCCACCAACGATACATATCATAACATAACCTAAATTGCCAATAAAGTTCATTAGAGGAAACATTATTCCTGATACGAACTGTGCTCTCCAACTTGCTTCATATAATTTATCATTTACTTTGTCAAAATGTTCAATTGATTCTTTTTCATGTCCAAATGCTTTTACTATTTTATGACCAGTATACATCTCCTCAACATGTCCACTCAAATCTCCTAATTCTTTTTGTTGAGCAGCAAAATATTTTTGAGATTTTTTTGCAATTTTTGCAGTTACTACTATGTATAAAGGTAATGTTACAATTACAATAAGAGTTAATATAAAACTTATTGTAAACATCATTATTATATACCCTATTATAGTAATAGCAGATGTTATAACCTGAGTTAAACTTTGTTGTAATGTAACAGATATTGTATCTATATCATTTGATACACGGCTTAATATATCTCCATGAGGGTGTTTATCAAAATATTTTAGCGGAAGTTTATTTAATTTTCTCTCAACCTCACTACGCATATCTCTTACTGTCTTTTGTGCAACTCCTGACATGACAAGTCCCATCAAAACCATAAACAGATAACTCATTATATACATTCCAATTAAAATAAGAGCTATTTGTCCAATATATTTAAAATCATATTTACCATTGGTTTCTTCTATTGCTTTTATTGAAACATCAATTTGTTCACTTGTAAATTTTAAATCCTCTTCCTCATTACCCAAACTAAAAGTACTATTTTTAAAAGAATCACTATTTTGAAGTTCTTTCGTAATCTTTAAAAATTCTCTACAAACATTTGCTTTTTCTTTTCCACTTTTTTCTGTATCTATAATAGGCAATTCCAAAATATTCATTATCAAATCCATACTTTTTTTATCAATCGCCTGTTTTTCGTCTTCTATATTTGTTGTTTTATTTTTTCCCATTTCTTTTGTAATTCCATCAACTAATTCATTTTGAATTTTAGACATATTTTTTATCATTTTATCTGCCACAAAACTATCTTGTAATTTATTCGTAGCTTTACTCATAACTTTAGGTGCTATAATTGTAAATGTTGTACTTGCAACTGCAAATATCAAAACAATTATTAGTTTTCTTTTATGTGGCTTTAAATATCCAAGTAATCTCTTTAAGGATCCTTTAAAATTTTTAGCTTTTTCTGGAGGCAGCATATTTCCTCCAGGACCATGTCCACTACCAAAACCGCTTTTTCTTTTAATGCTTTTACTCATGCTATTTCCTCCTTTGTCAATTGTGAAGATACAATTTCTTTATAAACTTCACAACTTTTAAGAAGTTCTTTATGATTTCCTAATCCTACAATTTTACCTTCATCCATTACAATAATTCTATCTGCATCCATTACAGTGCCAACCCTTTGAGCGACAACAATAACTGTTGCATCCTTTATTTCTTTTCTCAATGCAGCTCTCAACTTTGCATCTGTCTTAAAATCCAAGGCAGAAAAGCTATCGTCAAATATATAAATCTCTGGTCTTCTAATTAAAGCCCTTGCAATTGATAATCTTTGTTTTTGACCTCCTGAAACATTGGCTCCCCCCTGTGAAATCTCATGTTCAAAACGATCATCTAATTCATCTATAAATTCAGCTGCTTGAGCTACTTCTGCCGCTTTTTCTACTTCCTCTTCATTTGCTGATTTATTACCAAATTTAATATTCTCTTTTATTGTTCCTGAAAACAAAAATGCTTTTTGAGGAACAAATCCGATTTTTGCTCTTAAGCATTCTTGAGTTATCTCACTAATATCTACTTCATCTATTAATATACTGCCTTTTTGTATATCATAGAATCTTGGTATCAAATTAACCAAAGTAGATTTTCCAGAACCTGTACTTCCTATTATAGCAGTAATTTCTCCAGGTTTTGCAGAAAAAGAAATATCCTTAATTGCTGGTTCTTCTGCCCCATGATAACTAAAAGAAACATCTTTAAATTCTATATATCCTTTTTGATCTGGAAATTCTTTAACATCCTCAGAATCTTTTATATCAGGTTCTATTTCCAAAACCTCTGAAATTCTAACCGCTGCTGCTTGAGCTCTTGGAACCATAATAAACATCATTGCAAGCATAATCATCGAAAACATTATATGCATTGCATATTGGGTAAAAGCTGAAAGAGCCCCTAATTCCATATATCCATTACTTATTCTTATTCCTCCGAACCATAAAATACTTAATGTTGTCAAATTCATAATAATCATAATTGATGGCATCATAAATGCCATTATGACATTTGCTTTAATATATGTATTTGTTAGATCATCATTTGCTTTATCAAAACGAATTGTTTCTTTTTGAACAGTGTTAAAAGCTCTTATTACTCTAATACCTGTTAATTTTTCTCTTAATACTAAATTAATCTTATCAACCTTTGTTTGTATTTGTCTAAACAATGGTATAACTTTTGAAGCAAGTATAATTACTACAAATGCCAAAACTGGAACAGCTACAGTAAATATTAAAGAAAGCGGTTTATCTTTTCTAAGTGATAATATCACTCCACCGACAGCCATCATAGGAGCATTGATCATCATCCTTAGCATCATAGTCGTTACCATTTGTACTTGAGTTATATCATTTGTAGTCCTTGTTATTAACGTTGATGTTCCTAATTTATCAAATTCATTTAAAGAAAAACTTTCAACTTTTCTAAAAATTTTATTTCTTAAAATTCTCCCAAGTCCCATTCCAACTTTAGAAGAAATATAACTTGCAAATATTGCAGCAATAATTCCTAATGCAGCAACAAGCAGCATCATTCTCCCAATATCAATAATTTTATCTATATCTCCCTGCATAACACCTTGATCAATAATATCAGACATTAATGTAGGAAGATACAAATCTCCTAATGTTTGCAAAAATACAAAAACTAAAATACCTATAATCATAAATGAAAAAGGCTTTAAATATCTAAACAATTTTAGCATTTAAAATATCATCTCCTGTTTTATTTTCTAATAGAAATACAAAAATCACCCAATATATTAATGATTATTGTCTAATATCCTATTTAGTATTTCTAAGCCCTCTAGAATTTTATCTATCTCTTCTTTTGTTCCCTTATTTAATAATTTTTCAAAACTTCTCTCAGCAATTTTTTTTATGCCTTCATGTTCATTGATAAATTCTTTTGCAATTTTAACATTAACTACTCTTTTATCATCTTTGCTTCGTATTCTCTCAACTCTATTTTGTCTCTCTAATCTGTCAATTATTCCTGAAACTGTACTATTTGAAAGCCTTATTTTTTTACTTATTTCACTTACTTTCATTTCTCCATGTTCAAACAAAATAGAAAGAACAATACCCTGTGGCATAGTAATCCCTGATTCTTCAAAACATCTTCTCATACTTAATCTTGCCTTATGTGATACAAAGTTAAATAATCTTGCAGCTTCAGTGCTTTTTTTACTCATTAATTCTTTAATCTCCTCATAAATATTGACTACAAAAAATATATTTATTTCGCATAGAATTAATTAGCTTGCAAATATTTCGTATGCAAATTAATTATAGTATTATAATAAATTTATGTCAACATAAATTTTAAAATTAAATTAGTAATTTTATGGAATAAATTAAGGAGAACTCTTAAGATAGAATCAAAAATTTGTCTTAGGGATAGCCAAAAAATAAACTCTAATTCTCGAGTATGAATTCGCGCGATTTAAGCGAACTTCAGACGAAAAGAATTCGGTATTATTTTTTAGG
>JBDMZA010000287.1:0-5193 GCA_039770155.1 Clostridiales bacterium | reverse complement strand
TCAAAAATTTCATAAGACAATTTTTTTCTGAAAATATCGATGGTTTAACGAATTTTCAAAAAAAGTTGACTAGTTTATTTTTTGATTCTGCCTAAAAATAAACCTTCGATAAAATTATTATAGCATATTTCAAAATTGAAATATGCTATAATAAAATTTATTGCTATTGATCAATTACGCATTGAATTCCATTTAATTCAAATGAAGTAGGAAGAGGATTTTGACCAGTGTGTTTTAAATTGAATCCAAAGCTTACAGACTCATCTACTGGTATGCTTAAATTCCAATTTAATCCCTGAGCTGTTACTGTTGTACCTTCCTGAGTAAATATACTTGACCAGAATTCGTCTATTGTTTGACCTTCAATATAATCCCATACTAATTTCCAACCACTTATTGAGGCTGTTGTATTATTAGTTATTGTTAATTGAATTGTTGCTCCATCTTCCCATTCTGATCTTACATTATAATTTACGTGTATATCACCTGTTATTGGTGGTGATGAAGTCGTAGAAGTTGGAGAAGTTGGTGTAGGAGTTGGAACTTCAGTTTGAGAAGGTTCTGAACCAAAAAGAAGTTCTCCGTTTTGATATACCGGAACTCTTTCACTAATTGCTTTTTCAGCAGTTAATCCTTGGTATGAAAAATCATTTGATGAATCCCATACATCTGTATTATAGTTTGAAAGAGCAAATTGAAGTTCTACATTTCCATATATATCAATATTTGGCCAGCTTCCTTCAACATAGTATATATTAGCTGCTTCATTCCATGGTTTTAATTCACTTAACTTACCGTCAAAAGCTCCATAGTTAAGCATTGGAGTAACATCATCAGCTGTCATACCGATTTCATAATATTCGCTTAAATCAACAAAATATCTAAATGATAAATTATTATAAAAATGTGGTGGTAAGATTGTTTCATTATGCATAAATACATCAATTGTTACATGTTCACTGTCTTCTTCCATTACTTTTGCATCGGCATAGTTAACAGGAATGCTTAGATCTTCTATACCTGGTGTTTCTTCTGCTGTTTGACCTTCTCCGAAATATTCTGTCATTCCTGCCATAGCTCCCACAAAACCTGCATTGTAGTCAATAGCTACTTCACTATATGCATATTCTTCTACATCATCAGTATATTCATCATTTGAATCAGGGCCTCCAACTAAAGCACCATATAGCAGGTGTCTTTGTGGGTCGGATTTATGTTCAATAGCTGGTTGCCATTCGTATCTTCCACTTGAAGCTCTGTGATGTGGATTTTGGGGATAATTTTCTCCAAAACCTACTACATAAGAACTATTTCGTGGATTATCTCCCAAAATATAATCAATTTGTTCTTTGGAAAAATCAAGATAATCTTCATTATCAGTATATTTATAATGAACTAATGCCATCATACATTCAGCTGCGGTATATCTTAATGCTCCCCATGAATTTATGTATACAACTCCACCAGGTGTTCTTGGCGCATCAGTTAAATAGTAGTTAAGGTTTTCTTCTGCAACTTTTTTATATAAAGGATTATCAGTAATATGAGCAAGTTTAATGAAAACTCCACCATAAACATCCTCCCAACAATGAGTCCAATGATTGGAATAATCATTTTCTTGTGTAATATTTTTTTCTAACATAAAGGAATCAACATCATCAATATATGATGAATCACCTGTTGCTATATTTAGCCATACAGCGCCCCAACAAAGTTCATCAAGATAATTTGTAGAACCGTAAAAACCACCACTTTCACCAAGACCTCTATAGGTATTAGCAAAGTCATATAATTTTTCAGCAGCTGTTAAACATTTTTCTGCATATTCAGCATCTATATCATTGTAGTTTAAATACATTTGTGCTAAAGCAGCAGCTGCACTTGCACACATTTCAGAAGCTGGTGTTTCAGGAGTAGCGACAAATAAAGTTGGTCTGTCATAAGATTGTAATTCAGGTGGTCCCCAATAAGCATGGTCAACTGAACCATCACCGCATTGATAGTAGAAAGTAGTATCGTCGACATAACTTTTTAAGAAATAATCAGTAAAATGCTTCAAGATATTAAGCATGTATTCATCTTGTCCTTTTTCTATAAAAGCATCTTTAAATTCATAATAGGCCCAACCTAATGTAGAAGCTGTATATGCCTGAGGTTGACCAAATTTAACATGATCACCTGCATCATGAAATCCTCCGGTTAAGTCAATGCCAACATCAGCACCATCTTCTATATGACATGGTCCACGCCATGGTAGTCTATTTTCACCTGCATCAGGTCCACACCAACTTGCTTCATAATATAAAATGGATTTAGCAAAAGCATCAGTATAATTAAAATTATTTGCTCCAAAAATATGAAGCAGTAATGTAGCTTGAATAATTATAAAAGTAATTAAAATTATTATTAAAGGTTTTTTTCTAAATTTATTTTTCAATTTAATTTTCATTTTACATTCTCCCTCTTTAAAATATATAGTTAGGGATATCCAAAAAATAAACTCTAATTCTCGAGTATGAATTCACACGATTTAAGCGAACTTCAGACGAAAAGAATTTGGTATTATTTTCTAGGTTCTCCTTAACTATCTTTTTATATTATTTTAAGATAATTTTATCTGGAGTAGTGTTTTGATTTGTAAAAGAAATATTGAATCCAAATGTAACTGAACCTCCAGTTGGAATTTGGCTGTTCCAATTTTCATTTGTAACTGAAATATTCCTACCTTCTTGAGTGTATTTGCCACCCCAAAGGTTAATTATTTTTTGATCTTCTAAAAAGTCCCATTCAAGCCTCCAACCATCTATAGGTGAACTGTTATTTGTTATGGTTATATTCACAGTAGCTCCTGTATCCCAGCTATTCATATCATAGTCGATTTCATAATCTTCTTGATTTTCTTCTGGAGTTTGAGAAATTGAGCTTTCTGTACCAGATGATGTTGGTTCTGCGGTTTCAACAGGACTTGGAATTATATTTCCTTCAGGTTCAGTACCATATATTAATTTACCACTTTTATACATAGATATATTTTCTGTTTTAGTCATGGAATCACTTAGATTTAATCTTGAAAAATCATTTGATTGATCCCATACAATAGAACTTTGTGTGAAAATTTTAAATTGAGTTTGGCATTTCCCATATAATTCTGCATTAGACCAACTTATTTCGGCGTAGTAAATATGATTTGTTACATCCCAAGGTAAAAGATCAGAAATTATTGCTCCATTAGGTGTATAATCTATACCTGTGGATAAATCATCAACTGTATATCCATTATCATAAAACTCAGTTAAATCAACAAAATATCTAAAACTTAAATCAGTTTCATAATCAGGTGGTGAGAAATTTAGATTATGAATATATGAATTAATAACAGTTTGCTGATTGTTTTCATAAGTTACTGCGGCCTCCATATAGTATTCTGGTGGATCAGGGTTAATACCTGGAGTATCTTCGGGGGATTGTCCATCTCCATAGAGTTCTGTCATACCTGCTAAAGCACCTACTAAACCTGCATTATAGTCTAATCCAACTTCTGTATATACATAATCATCTATATCATCTGTATAGGTATCGTTTAGGTCAGGTCCTCCAACTAAAGCACCATATAATATGTGTCTTTCAGGGTCATTTTTTGATTCATTTGCAGGATCACCTTCAAGTCTGCCACTAGCAGCTCTATGATGTGGGTAATGAGGATAGTTATCTCCAAATCCTACAACATAGGATAAGTTTTCAGGATTGCTACCTAAGATATAATCTATTTGACTTTTAGCAAAATCAACATATTCAGGTGTTGGATAAACTTTATTATATACCATTATAGTGAAAGCTTCTGAAGCAGCATATTTTAAAACTCCCCATTGATGAAGATATCCAAGTCCTGCCGGAGTTTTTTCTAAATCATTTATCCAATAATCTATGTTTTCCTGTGCTACAATTTTATATTTTTCTTTATTTGATAATTGGGACATTTTTAAAAATACACCAGTAAAAACGTCATCCCAACAATGTGCCCAATGGTTGTAATACTCAACATTATCTCCGCCAATTCCTCTTTCATCCATTAAGGATTCAACATCACTTAAATAATTTTCTTCTCCTGTAGCAATATTTAACCATATAGCTCCCCACATTAATTCATCGTAGTATGAATTTGGTCTGTAGTAGTTTTGACCAAAACTGTTGCCTCTATAGTTTTGACCAAAGGCATAAATTCTTTTGGCATAATCTAAACATTTTTCTGCGTACTCAGAGTCAATATCTTTATAATTTAAGTACATAAGAGCTAAAGAGGCAGAAGCATTGCCTGCTACATCAGAACCTGGGGTTTCTGGATTTGCAACATAGTAGGTAGGTCTGTCAGTTTTTTGCATTTCAGGTGGACCCCAGTAGCTATGGTCAGTATCACCATCACCACATTGATAATAAAATGTGGTGTCATCTGGAAAACACTTCATAAAGTAATCACAGAAGTGCTTTGAAATATTTAACATGTATTCATCTTGACCTTTTTCAATAAAAGTATCTTTGAATTCGTAATATGCCCAACCTAATGTTGAAGCTGAATAAGTTTGAGGTAATCCAAATTTAACATGATCACCACAATCGTGGAAACCTCCTGTTAAATCAAGTCCTACATCGCTTCCATCATCAGTGTGACATGAATCACGCCATGAAATTCTGTTTTCTCCAGCATCTGAACCACACCAATTTGCTTCATAAAATAAAATTGATTTTGCAAAGGCATCAGTATAATTATAATCTGTTACAGCTGAAATATAGGTAAAATAAGATGCAAGAGTTATAACAAGAGATAAAACAATCAATAGAGAAATTAATTTTGATCTTTTAATCATAAAAAATATGTTACTAAGGAATAGGCTAAAAATAAATCCGCATTTTCGAGTATGAATTCGTATGTTTCAAGCAAACTTCAGACGAAAAGAATTGGATATTATTTTTTAGGTTCTCCTAATAAATATAGATAAGTTGGATATATGTACACTAAAGGCTAATCAAATGCTAATTAAATTTATATATTTTAAGATATGTTAGAGATTATTATATTAAGGGATATCTAAAAAATAAACTCTAATTCTCGAGCATGAATTAAGTGGTATTTTTTAGTTTCTACTTAGATTAAAAAATTGATATATTGGAAATTATTATTTACAGTTTTATCTATAG
>JBDMZA010000286.1:0-3468 GCA_039770155.1 Clostridiales bacterium | reverse complement strand
TTATTCCTTTAATTTCATCACCTTTTAATAATTTTTTAATTTCTTCTTTTATATCTCTACTTCCATTTATAACTATATCTTTAATAATTGCATTCCCGCTTGTATTTACCCAATATGGTTTTAAAATTTTTCTATCCAAATATAGCATTATTGAAAATGGATTATATATTAATGAAAATTCTGTTTCTCCAAAAATATATCCATTATACCAATTTGTTACTTCCTTTATATTATCTTTTACTTTATATTCTTTTAATAAACTCTCTGTTTCTTCTAATGTAAAACCCATTGATTCTCTGTATCCATTACTTAAAATTGTACTTACATTTAAATTATTTATATCTGAAAATATACTTTCTTTTGCTATTCTAAATATTCCTGTTATTATTCCCTTATGTAAATATGGATTATTTTTAAATCCCGAATTTAAAAATCCTCTCATAAATTCTCTTGCTTCATTATAAAATCCACTTACATATGATTCATTTAAGAGAGTGTCATATTCATCTAGTAATATTAGCACCTTTTCTTTATGGTATTCATATAATACTTTTGACAACAACTCTAAACTTGAACTATATGTAGCTCTGTCTCCATTTCCATAACATATATCTTCAAATCTTTTTTTATTACCTTTTTTTAACACATTAGAATCTAATAAATAATCATGTCTCAAGAATTCAGATGTTATAATATTTTTAATTGTTTCATAGTTTGTTTCCCAATCATAAAATTTTACATTCTTTAATGTTAAATTTATTACTGGATATTTTCCTAATTCTTCTTTATACTTTTTATCTTCTTTCCATATTTTCATATCTTTAAATAAATAACTATTATCTTCTTTCGTTTTCTCATAAAAGTATTTTAACATTGACATACTAAGAGTTTTTCCAAACCTTCTTGGTCTTGTTATTAATATTACTTCTGAAGAATCATCTATTATGTTTTTTATAAATAAAGTTTTGTCAACAAATCTTAAATCGTTATCTATTATTTTTTTATAATTATCTATTCCTATTGGTAATTTTTTCATACTTATCACTTCCTATAATTTTATTATATATTTCTTAATTCTTTCATCAAACTCCAACCTCTACAAGTTGGAATAGTTGATATCCATTACTCCCTAATATTTAGAAAATAATAAATTTAAATTATATTTTATTATTCATATAATTTAGTTTATTTATGTTTAAAATTGCATTTCCTAATTTAGGAATATCCAAAAAACAAACTCTAATTCTCGAGTATGATTAGTTAATATTATACTAAATATTTATTTGATGTTCTATTGAATTGATTAAGAAATAGAATGATAAAAATTAATTAGATTGTTTGTATGATAGATTATTATTTCATAATTTGAATAAATTGACATAATGATTTAAATGAATCACAATATGAATAAATTTAAAATTAATCAAATTTTACAATTGTTTAAAGTTTATGTAGATTAGGAGAACCTAAAAAATAAACTCTAATTCTCGAGTATGAATTCGCATGATTTAAGCAAACTTCAGACGAAAAGAATTTGGTATTATTTTTTAGGTTCTCCTAAGTATGTTCATCCAACTTTCTTTTTATTTTTTTTTGTTATAATCCAAACCAATACATTTTAATATTGCAGTAAGTATAAAATTAAATGGTTTATTAAAATGTGGAAGAAAGTAGACATCCGTAAATGCAATTTCTGGCAATGTCATATATTTTTGGATTGCTAATGCCAAATAATATATAACTTCAGTGTGATTGATCTCTCCATGGGAACCAATTTGAGCTCCAATCAAACGAAAATCTTTTTTATCATATACTAGTTTAATTCTAGTAATTCCATAATCATTCATAAACTCTGGACGGTCAGCATCTTCAACATAAGAAGCTCCAGCATCAATACCTACAGATATTGCAGCTTCTTCACTAAGTCCTGTACTAGCTAAATTATTTTCAAATACACAAATTGCATTCGTTCCAACAACACTTTCTATTTCTGCACCTGGAATTCCATTTACTGAAAACGCTGCTGCAATTCCTGTTTTAACTGCATTAGTAGCTAGTGCTACTTGCTGTTTTTTCTTTAAAGCTGCGTGATATAACGAAACTGAATCTCCAATGGCGTATACATCAGGAATATTTGTTTCCATTTTTGAATTAACAATAATAGCTCCATTTGGAGATTTTTCTGCATTCGGAAGCAAATCTGAATTTGGTTTGAATCCAATACATTTTATAACTAGGTCAGCTGGATACTCATTTTTATCAGTAATAATTTTTCTTACCTTTCCATTTTCACCTTTAAAATCTATCACTTTTTCACCTAGGGCTAATGTAATACCACTTTTTTTCATATCATCTTCCACCAGTTGAGTAAACTCCCGATCAAAGTAACGAGGTATAACTCGGCTTTCAAAATCTACTAATGTGACTTTTTTTCCTTTTTTACAATAGGCTTCAGCTAATTCAATCCCTATATAACCAGCTCCTACAACTGCAACAGATTGAATATCCTTTTCATCTGCTTTTTGAATGAGTTCTTGTGCATGTTGATATAATTTACACAACATAATATTTTCTAGATTAGCATTTTCCTTTGGTATTCCGGGAATATCAATAGGCCAAGAACCTGCTGCATAAATTAATTTATCATAGAAATCTTCTTTTTCCTCTCCTGTTTTGAGGTTGGTTACTTTAACTGTTTTTTTGTTTGTATCAATGTGCGTTACATCATGTTCCATAAATACATTTGCGCCCATATCTTCAAGTTTAATCTGATCACAATAAAATAAATCTTTTACATTTTTTACTACTCCACTTACCGCTAATGCTATTCCACATCCTAAAAATGAAATATTATTATTTCTATCATAGGCATGCACCTTTATATCTGAGTTTTGTGTCAATAAAGTTCTAATTGCTGAGGTACCAGCATGATTAATTCCAACAACAACAACTTTCATTCTATTCACTCTCCTATCTCTTAATTTGAATTATAATTATTTATCGACTTTATTAATAGTTGAAACTATTAATATTTTTCTTGCACTTTTTTACAATATTTAGATTTAATTATTCAATTTTATAAATAACTTAAATTAATAAATTTGATCCTGCATCTATATCTTGGCGAACTATTATAGTATTATGAAATTTAATATGATTTAATAACATTTTCAATTGTTATATTTGCTAAATCTGCTATAAGTCGATTTTATATTTTAAAAAGCACACAATGTATACCATTTTTGTATACATTATAGTTTAGTACAAATTTTAAAAATTGTCAATTATTTAACATAGTAAAATTTCAAATAAATACTACTAAAATATACTAATCCTTATTTTTAAATATTTACTATATTTTAATTGACTCTCAAAAATGTCTTGTTCCTTTATGTTAAAATATTCTTAATGGTTAATTTACAAGACCAAATAGGTTATTAATATATACTTAATAACCTGTTTAAGTTT
>JBDMZA010000285.1:0-3750 GCA_039770155.1 Clostridiales bacterium | reverse complement strand
ATATCCAAAAAATAAACTCTAATTCTCGAGTATGAATTCGCATGATTTAAGTGAACTTCAGACGAAAAGAATTTGGTATTATTTTTTAGGTTCTCCTAAGCATAAAAGAGTTTGATATCATAGATTTTTTTATTTTAATGAAAAGATTTATTGGAAAGTTTTAAGCGAAGAAGTGTAGTAAAATGATTTATTATACTTTTTTCCATGGAGGTTATTATTCCATGGCTTTTTTATGTTTATTTTGAGCATAATTTGAGGAGTGTGATGTTTTGAAATATCGAAATGCTAAAATTATTTTACCAGAAGATTTATTAAATAAATTACAAAAATATGTACAAGGTGAAATTATATATGTTCCATGTAATAATATTGGTAGAGCTAGATGGGGAGAAGTGAATGGGACAAGAAAAAAGTATAAAATAAGAAATAGAGAAATTAAATTATTGTATAAAAGTGGTTACTCAATAAATGAAATTGCAGATAAATATTTTTTGTCAGAACATAGCATAAGAAAAATAGTTTCAAATAGGATTGTTGAAGAAGAAAAAAAATTAACTATAAATTCTTAGAGTTTTCTAAATGAAAATCTTGCATAAAATAGTAATATTTATGCAAGATTTTTATAAGATTATAAAAATAAATCTATCAATACTTAGGATATCTCCTAATCATGAAATTTTTCATATAAATTAAAATAATATATTAATTTTTGTAAAAAAGTATATTTTATTTGATAAAATGTATTTTGAATAGTTTATTTTTGGATTATTTCTAAATGTTAAAATATTGGAGGAGTAAATGGAAAATATAGCAAGTATGAGTTATACATATAAAACAAAAAGACTTATTCTTAAAGTTTTATCTGAAGATGATGTCAATTTTGTTTTAGATTATTATATAAGGAATAGAGAATTTTTAGATGAATGGGAGATGAAAAAAGATAATAGTTTTTACACTACAGAAGTTCAAAAATCAAATTTACAAAGAGACTTAAAGGATTATAAAGAGGGGAGACTATTAAGATTTTGGATTTTTAAAAAAGAAGAAAAGGAGAAAATTATAGGTTCAGTAGCTTTTAGCAATATTGTAAGAGGCGCTTTTTTATCATGTAATTTAGGTTATAAATCAGATTTACAAGAAATAAATAAAGGATTTATTACTGAAGCAGTTGAAAAAGGGATAGAAATTATTTTTAATGAGTATAAATTACATAGGATTGAGGCGAATATTATGCCAAAGAATAAAGCATCTTTTAATGTTGTAGAAAAATTAGGATTTTATAATGAGGGAAGGGCTTATAAATATTTGAAGATAAATGGTAATTGGGAAGATCATATACATATGGTTTTACTAAACTCTAGTTCTAGAGTATGAATAAGGCGTAATCAAAAATTTCATAAGACAATTTTTTGATTCTGCCTTAGGGATAGCCAAAAAATAAACTTTAATTCTCGAGTATGAATTCGCTTAAGCGAACTTCAGACGAAAAGAATTTGGTATTACTTTTAAGTCTATCACAAAATATAATGTATAATTTTAAAATTGGAGTTGATTATATTTGAAAAATACTAAATTCACAATACATGGGAATACAAAATTTTATATTAATGATTTAAAATCTAAACCATTAACTTATTCATTAAGTTTTTTATTTAGAGATTTTAAAAAAGTATTTAATAAAAAACCAATTTTAGTTGATTCTTTAGACGAAGCAGATATTATTATAAAAAATAAAATCTCTGATAAATTTGAAATTCCAGAATTCTATAAGGTTGAATTTAATAATAAAAAAGATTCTGATGGATATAATATGATTATATCAGGAATTAATGAACTTGGAACTATATATGGGATTTTACATATTAGTACATATTATTTAAAAATTGATCCATTTTGGTTTTGGACTGATTTAGAACCTAAAAAAAGAGATTTTATTAGTATAGATATTAAGAATTTTTATTCATATAAAAGGAAAGTAAAATATAGAGGTTGGTTTGTAAATGATGAAGTTTGCCTTATCGGTTGGACCGATGAATATCCACCACCAAAAAGAGTTTGGGAACCTGTTTTTGAAACTTTATTAAGATGTGGAGGAAATATGGTTATACCAGGAACTGATTTGCCAAGGAAAGGAATCCATTGGCAATTAGCTAAGGATATGGGTCTATATATAACTCATCACCATGCGGAACCTCTTGGCGCTGAAATGTTTGCACGAGCTTATCCAAAGCTGGAACCGAGTTATAAGGTAAATGCCAATTTATATGAGTTATTATGGAGAAAATCAATTGAATCTCAAAAAGAAGATAAAGTCATTTGGACATTGGGATTTAGAGGTCAGGGAGATTGTCCTTTTTGGGAAAATGATTCGACTTTTAAAACTTCAAAGTCCAGAGGAGATTTGATAAGTAGTGTTATTGATAAACAATACAAGATATTAAAAGAATATATAAAAGATCCCATATGTATAACATATTTATATGGTGAAATAATGGAATTATATAAAGAGGGTCATATAAAAGTATCAAAAAAAATTATTAAAATATGGTCAGATAATGGTTATGGAAAAATGGTATCTAGAAGACAAGGAAATAGCAATCCTAGAATTAACTCACTTCCAAAGAAAATAGATGATGAAAAACATGGCTTATACTATCATATTACCTTTCATGATTTACAAGCTTCAAATCACTTGACTATGTTTCAAAACTCTCCATTGTTAATAAAAAATAATTTAGAAAATGCTTTTTCTAAAAATGCTAACATGTTTTTGCTATTAAACTGTGGGAATATAAGGCAACATATCTATCCTTTGGACATAGTGAATAATTTGTGGAATGATGGAACTATAAATATAGAGACTCATATAAGAAAATTTATAAAAAGATATTTAGACAATGAATTAGAATCTATAGTAGAATGTTACAAGGATTTTTTTGAAGCAACCCCAAAATATGGTATAAATCTTGATGATAAAGCAGGTGATGAATTTTATCATCATCCAATAAGAATTATAATAGCTAGTTGGATTAAAAATGAAACTTTAAAATCTTCTGAAAAATTAAAATTTATTTCATCAGCAAGTTTATTTTCAGAACAAGTTGATGTTTTCTATAATATTGTAAAAAAATCAATTACTAAATTTATTTACATAAAGGAAAAATTAGAAAATATACTAAAGTTATTATCAGGATATGAGAGACAGTTTGTAAAAGACCATATTATTTATCATGTAGATTTACATTTAACAGGTTGTAAAGGTGCTGAAAATCTTTGTAAAAGTTATTTTTATTTTAAACAAAAAGATTATATTAAATCATTTATTTATTGTTCAAAATCTCTTTGGAATTATCAAGATTCATTGAATGTATTAAAAGAATCTGAACATGGAAAATGGAAAAATTTCTATAGGAGTGATTGGCTTACAAATATTAAAATAACAATTTATAATGTTGATTCATTGAGGCGATATATAAGAATTCATGGTGATAGTCCTAATTTTTTTAATTGGTTTAAAAACTATCTTTTACCAGATTCTGAAAAAAATATATATTTGGAGAATACTCAAAGAAGAACATTATCAGATGATGAACTGACAAAATTATTAATGGATAAGTTTAAGATTATATCAGATTGAAAAACTGTATTTAAAAAGCCTTAGGAGAACCTAAAAAATAATACCAAATTCTTTTCGTCTGAAGTTCGCTTAAATCATGCGAATTCATACTCGAGAATTAGAGTTTATTTTTT
>JBDMZA010000284.1:0-6291 GCA_039770155.1 Clostridiales bacterium | reverse complement strand
CTAAACCTTTATTAAAAGCCTCTAAAGTATTCTTTATATTTTCCATAGCTATTGATATTTTTGTTGGGTAAATATTATCAATATCAACATCTTTATCATGTGAAATATAACCTTCTATTGATTCTAAAATATTCTTTGCATACATAAAGACAACATCAATATCTTTATCTCTATAATCAAGTGTTTTCTTGTATAATTCTTTTATTTTACTTGCTACAATATATTTATCATCATTACTAACTATAGATTTTTTAGGTTTATTATTAACTTCTCTTAAAAAATCCTTATTATTTGGATTAATAAATTTTGAAATTGCTATAGTAACAAAAGAATCAAAATCACTCACTTTGTATTCTTTTGATTCCTCTTTACTTAAATATTGATCCAAGTATTTTACTATCTCTTTCTTTATTTCTTCATTTTTACTACACTCATTTAAAATAATTTCTCTTAGCAAATAAGCAGGACTATCACCTAAAAACAAACTATCTCTTATTGTAAATATATAAAGAGAAGTTCTATTTGCATTATATTCATCTTCAATCTTACTTCCTGATATTTTAATCTTTAAAATATCAAAGACATCACTTACAAATTGACCTATTCTATTCATTCTACTCCCCTACTATTTACATACTATTATCAGGCATTTTTAGCATTAAGTCTTTTCTCAACATTTTTTATCTCATTTAAACGTTTTTCTAATTCTTCTTTTTCCACAATAAGAAATAGATCTGGATTTTGGCTATATAATTTATATGCTCTTCTTAAAAATTCCGCATTTCCAAATTTATTTTTAACCTCGTTATAAGTTTCACCATATTCATCTAAATTAACTTTTACAATAAACCTTTTATACTTTTCTTTCTCTTTTTCTAATTCCTTTTTATAATTTCTTGGCATTTGAATTCACTCCCATTAATTATCATAACTATGTATATTTCATTACTACACTACTAATTATATATATTGCTATTTTATACGTCAATTTAAAACACCATACGGTTGACATTATAGTTAGTATATAATATAATCTTTAATGCAGTAAATAATGTAACTATCATAGTCATTAGTAGTATTATAACACGTATTAACGCATATTAATACATAGTAATGCATAATAACGTGAAATGTGACCAATTAACAAATAAGTTTAAATAATTGTAATATGTGTTTTCTGTAAACAAAAATGTTTACAAGAATACAAAACTGTAAACAATGTTACAATCCTGTATATAGCAATTCATCTTATTTTATAAGATAATCTATATTAACAAATAATAACACAAGCAATTATTTATCAATTATAAAAAACTTAATTTGTTTTAAAAAATTAAATAGCGATAAACTTTGGATAACAACCTACAAGATTTAAGGAAATCGCCACGACTAAGATTTTAGCGATACTATAATAAAATGTACAGTCACTTAAATTTTCTAGATGATACTTTTCTACTGAATATGTCGATCATTCCATATTCAGACAGTGACAAGAACCAGTTGAGACGCTGGAGGATTTTATCCTATGTGGTTTATATAAACCAATCCAAAGTTAAGCCGAATATTCAACAATAATAAAGGAGAAAAAGAAATGGATAACACAAAATTGGTCTATAGCGTTCAAGAAACATCTAAAATACTCAATATTGGTATGAATAGAATCTACAAACTTCTAAGAGACAATACTATACCAAATGTTAGACTAGGGAAAAAAATTATAATACCTAAAAAAGCATTAGAAAATTGGCTCATGGAATCGGCAGGTGTTGACAAATGAGAGGTTATATATATAAAAAGGTTAAAAAATATTATGTAATTATTGATATAGGCAAGGATTTAACAGGTAAAAGAATTAGAAAATGGTTTTCTGGATTCAACACAAAACAAGAAGCTGAAAAGGGGTTAACAAAATTATTATATGAAATGGATACTAATACTTTTATTGATCCAAGTAAAATGACTGTAGAAGAATTTTTAGAATCATGGTTAGAAGATTATGTTGATGTAAATCTATCAAATAATACAATTGCAGGATACCGAGTTAATGTAAGAAATCATATTATACCTTACATTGGAAATATCAAACTACAAAAATTACAGCCTATAACAATACAACATCTTTATAAAAAGCTTTTAAAAGAAGGAAGAAGCGATGGAAAAGGTGGTTTGTCTGCTAAGTCAGTTGTTTATGTGCATCGAAACCTAAGAAAAGCGTTAAATCAAGCTTATAAACTGCAATTAATTTATAAAAATCCTGCTGATTGTGTTGAACCTCCAAGAGTTAAACACTATGAAGCAAAGTTTTTAAATGAAAATCAATCAATTAGACTCTTAAATGCTTTTGAGGGATCAGATATTTATGTTCCTGTATTACTTGCTGTAAGTTTAGGATTAAGAAGATGTGAAGTATTAGGTATCAGATGGAGAGATATTGATATTGATAATAAAAAACTATCAGTTAATAAATTACTTGAAAAAGAAGATAATCAAATAATTTTAGCAGATGTAAAAACAAGAAAAAGCAAGAGAACTTTATCAATTCCTCAAAGTGTAGTTGATGTAGTAAAATGGCATAAAAAAATACAAGAGCATAACAAAAACTTACTTGATAATAGTTATATAGATTTGGATCTCATTAATTGCCGAAATGATGGAAATCCCATGAGTACATCAACATTTAATAAGAAATTCACAAGAATACTTAAAAGAAATAATCTTGAACATATGCGATTTCATGATTTGAGACACACTAATGCCTCATTAATGCTTAAATACAAAATTCCTGCTAAAGTAGCAGCTGATAACTTGGGACATTCCAAGATAGGTGTAACAATGGATATATATTCTCATATATTCAATGAATCGCATGAAGAAGTTGCAAATGCTTTTGAAGAAAATTTATTCAAAAAAATAAATCCTTAATGGATTCATTTTGCAAACATGTTTAATTTATAAACTTAGCAATTAGAACTCTGACCTTCTTAATTGCTAATTAAATTTTCTTTCTAGCAAATTTTTAAAACTAAAATCATTTCTAAATGATACAAAATGCATGTTTACAATTCTCATTGTAATTTGGTTTTTAAACAACTTGTTAGAAATTTTGTTAGAAGTGTATATTTTTCAGAATATACACTCTAACCAATAGCGGAGAGAGTGGGATTCGAACCCACGGTACGCTATTAACATACACACGAGTTCCAGTCGTGCGCCTTAAACCAAGCTCAGCCATCTCTCCTTATTTATCTCAACGAAATATATTTTAACTTAGTATACTCTAAAAGTCAATAAAAAACTGATTTTATAGAAAAAATTCTTAATAAATTCGTAATAAATTTAAATATATTTAAAATAATTTTTCTATTATCTGTATTTCGGGAAATATTTTGAAATTTAATCAGATTTTTTATTAAGTTTGTTAAATTTTTTACATACTCTGTAGAGATTTATTTTCTGGGAGTATTAATTTTACTGCAACCAAATTTTAATTAAATTTTAATCTAAATTTTACAATTAAATCGCATTATTTTTTATTTTTTTTTATAACCCTCTATAATATTTTTTACTTTTGTATTATAATATTTGATAAATATAAATAGATAAATTTAGAGAGATACTTAAAAATACTTTTTTATTATATTAACTTTTTTATAAATATTTGTTTTGTGTCTATATCTTAACTATATAAAGAATTTAGATCATTAAGCTAATTTCTTTGGGGGGTAATGAATAACAATGGTTGTAAAATTAATTGATAGTCTTCGCTCAAAAGCGATTCTTACAAATAAGAATGTTCTTGATTTAAGATGGTTTATATCAAATAAATTTCCTGATATGGACCCTAAGCAAGCAGCTAAAATATTTGCAGATTCTATAAATAAGATAATAGATAAGAATTTGCCTATGATCAAAGAAAACTACAGACCCAAAATTAAAACATTACTATTTGAAGGTGCAGTAAAAAAACCTACTTTTGAAATTACTTGTGCTGATATTTTCAAAATTTGTATTAAAGTTAAAATTAAAGATGATGATTATATCGCTGAATTAGCAAAATGGACTGGCTACATGACAGGTAAAGCAATATCAAAAGATCGCTTAAAAGATATTGCCACACAAGCTCATTCACTTATTAATGAATATCCTTTTAAAAACATAAATGAAATTTTTGATATATTGATTACGAATTATTCTAATATGAATCCTTTTGCAACAGGTCAAATGAATATACCTTCTATATCTTCATTTGGTTCAGATCAAAATCCAAGTTATCAACCTAGTAAAAGTTATACAAAAGATGAATTTAATTCTGATCAACAAAGCACTTTTGAAAATTCTCAAACAAGTGGTATTAGTAGTGAAAATCAATCTTTTTCTGACAGTAATAGTAGTTTCATGAATTCAGATAATTATAGTGCAGATAGCTATAATTCAAGAAATTATCGAGGTAATATTGATTATGAAAACAGAAAAAATTCTGATTTTACTCACGTAAGTTATAATGAATATAAACCAATATATAGTTTTGAAAAATCTTCATTAACATTTCTAGATGAAAATGATAAAAATGTTAAAAAGAAGTTTTCTACTTTTATAAAAAAAGTAACAATGAGAAAATTCTTAACAGTGTCTTTTACAGCTGCTACAGCATATATGTTTGCAAAAACTGCAATGGCAACTCCTGGTATGGCAGACGGTTTATCTGAGAAAGATCCTACTTTAGATAATTATCAATCGATGAAAAATGTTAATGCAGGAACTAATTTAATTGTTGAAAATATGAATGTAGCTGTAAAAACTCAAACAACACCTAAATTTACTAAAGTTTCTGGCACAGTTGATAAAATTTATATGGTAGAGGAAGAACCTAAGCCAATAACAATAAATACTCCAAATTTGAGCGAATCGGCAAACACTACTTCAAATGTTGTTGCACCTCAAAATATTGCACAAACTCTTACAATGGATGCAACAGCCTATGATTTATCTGTCGCAAGTTGCGGTAAAGCTGTGACTGATGTAGGTTATGGAATTACCGCTTCTGGAACAAGAGCAACTGCAAGAAGAACGGTAGCAGTTGATACAAGTGTTATTCCTCTTGGAACTAAACTAGAAATAACTTTTCCAGCTCCATATGCTTATATGAATGGAACATATGTAGCAGAGGATACAGGTGGTGCAATAGGTGGTAATAGGATAGACATATTTATGGGTGAAGATACTAATGGTAGCACAGCTGTTCATGATTTGTGTATGGCATTTGGTCGAAGACAAATCACTGTAAAAATTTTAAAATAAAATTTTCATACTAAAAAAACCGGATTAATTAATTAGTCCGGTTTTTTATTTGTAAAAAATCTATTTATGATATGTTTCATTTTTTATTATTTTAAATGCTCTATATATTTGTTCTAAAAGAATTAACCTCACTAATTGGTGTGGAAAAGTTAAATCTGAAATTGATATCCTAGTAGTACAAATATCAAGTACATTTTTACTAACTCCAATCGAACCACCAATTATAAAAGTAATATTTGATACACCCAATATTAACTGTTTATTTATTTCTTTTGAAAATGAAATCGAATCTAGTTTTTTACCATGAATATCGAGTAAGATAATATATGATGATTTATTAATTTTCTTTAAAATTCTATCAGTTTCTATTTCTTTTACTTTGTCTTTTGTAGTAGTTTTTTCATCTAAACTCTCATCCTTAACTTCAATTATTTCCAATTTAGTAAATCTCGAAAGTCTTTTTTTATATTCTAATATTCCATCTTTCAAGTATTTTTCTTTTATTTTTCCTACTGCTATTATACTAATTTTCATACTGCTCCTTATTTATATATAAACAATAAATCTTTTCATCATAAAGTAACAATACTTCCTAATCTATTTCTTTCAGAAATTGTTAAATCAATATCCTCTTCAATTTTTATTTCTTTTTCTTTTAAGATATTTTTAACAGTTTGATAAACTAATTCAGGGAAATTACTCTTTTCACTTAAATGTCCAAGTATAAATCTTGTCATACCCTGTTCTGCTAAATATGCTACAACTTTTCCCGCCATATCATTTGATAAATGTCCTTTGTCACTCATTATTCTTCTTTTTAATTTATAGGGATATTTAGATAGTTTAAGCATATCTTTATCATGATTTGACTCTAACAATAAAATATCTGTTTTTTCAATACTGCTTAAAATCGATCTTGTCATTTTGCCAATATCTGTTGCAATAGCAATTTCTTTATTTGATACCTTTAATCTAAAACCTACAGGATCATTT
>JBDMZA010000283.1:0-3299 GCA_039770155.1 Clostridiales bacterium | reverse complement strand
CCACCATTTTTAGTAGATTCAATCACAATAACAGCCAAACTATATGCTGCTTGTAATCTATCTCTATTTATAAAGTGATATTTTTTTATTTCATCAAGAAAATTATACTCTGTCAAAAGACATCCATTGTTATCCAATATTTTTTCACTCAAATTAATATTTATTTTAGGATAAATATTAGTTAAATTTGAAGGCAAAATTGCTGTGGTCTCAAATTTTTTTTCTATACTCATATTATGTGCAATTGTATCAATCCCAACAGCCAAGCCACTAATTATAGTATAATCATTTTCAATTGCACATATAGAAATTTCTTTGGCAAAATCAACAGCTTTTTTTGTAGGTTGTCTCGTCCCAACGACTGCTAATTTTGGTTTATTAGAAAGGCTTCCTTTTTTATATATTACTAATGGAAAATCTTTTAAATTTCTAAACTCCAAAGGGTAGTCGTTATCAAAATATCCTAAAATATCTATTCTATTTTCTTTACAATTATCAACAATTTCCTTCACTTTCTCTTTTGACTTTAAAACCTTATTTTTATCAATATTATATTTTTCACTTATAATATCTAAATTTAAATCTAAACCTAAGCTAATATATTCTCTTATTATTTTATTTAAATTTAAACACTTTAATAATAATAATTCTTCAACATCCATACAAGTTAAACTCCCAAAGTATTTAATTATTTTCAATAATTTATATTATTACTCATGGAATAAATTAACACTTCAAAATCTAAGAATCATCAGAATCCTATGATTCATTATTTAAAAATATAATTTATTTTTCAGTTTTTTAAAAATTCTAAAAATTATTTTTTACTTTTTTATTAATTTTTTTTAAAATATTAATTAAAGTATCAATATTTACTGGTTTACTCAAATACTCATCCATTCCCATTTTTAAGCATCTTAATTTATCTTCAGTAAAAATATTTCCTGTAATTGCAACAATATAGGTTCTCTCTTCATTTTCTTCAATTTCTCTAATTTTCCTTGTAGCTTCATATCCATCCAAAACAGGCATTTGACAATCCATAAATATTACATCATATTTATTTTTTATAAATAGGCTTACAGCCTCTAGTCCATTTTCTGCATTATCATAATCAATACTATATATATCTAATATTCTAGCAAAATACTTTCTGCTTAACAAATCATCCTCCACTATTAATACCTTTATATTAAAATTTATTTCAATATCATCAGTAACAATTTTAACTTTATCTATTTTATGAATATCTTGTTTTCTAAATAATGCAGCAATAATAATCTCCCATAATTCTTCTTTTTTATATGGTGGATATACCAAATATTGTTTTAAATCAATATTCTTTTTATTGATTTCAAGATTATCTGAAACTATTTTTATAATCGGAACTCCTTCTTCAATTATATTTTTGGCAGTTTCATAATCAGTTATAATAATAGATGATTTTTCAAGTTTATTGATTGTGATTTTCATTAGAAATCTTTCTATATCTAAATATTCATATATATCACATTTAGCTTCTATTAAATAATATTTAATAATTCTACTTATAATTTTATTCTTAATATTCAAATAAACTTTGACACCTTTTAATTCATCCAAATTATTTGTAAAGCAGTTTTTTTCAGATACATTATTCTTACACTTTATATAAAATGAAAATTCTGATCCCTTTTCCAATTCACTACTTAACATAATCTTTCCACCCATAATTTCCACTAATCTTTTTGAGATAGACAATCCCAATCCTGTTCCTTCATATTTCCTAGTACTGGAAGAATCTACTTGTAAAAATGTTTTAAAGATTCTTTCATAATTATCCTTGCAGATACCTATACCTGTATCTCTTACTGATACAATAATTTTTATTTCATCATTATTTAAAACTTTCCCATCTCCTTGAACAAAAATTTCTCCTTCTTTTGTAAATTTAACTGCATTACTTAATAAATTAGAAATGACTTGTTTAAACTTATCTACATCGCCCAAAACATAATTTGGCATATTCGAACCAATTAGCAAAAATATATTTATATTTGAATTTTCAAGTTTTGAATAATAATTTATAACAAATGATTCTAAAACATTTTTAGGACTAAATTCTGAATATCCTAATTTAACTTTTCCAGCTTCAATTTTTGAAATATCTAATATATCGTTTATTACTGTTAACAATTTATTAGTCGAGACTTTTATACAATCTATTAATTCTTTTTGTTTGTTATCTATATTTGTCATTTCTAAAATTGATAAAAATCCATTAATACCATTCATTGGTGTTCTAATTTCATGTGACATATTAACTAAAAATTGATTTTTCGATTCTTTTTCCGATATTGCTTTATTTTTTGTAATTATTAAATCTCTTTCCATTGATTTAATCTTTGTTATATCAGTGAGTAATATAATATAAGAATCTGAATTTAAAACAGAGGCATTTAGTAAAATATCGGATTTTTCATTTGATTTTTTGCTAATAATTAATTCACAATTACTTGAACCTTCTATTTCTAAGTTATCAAATAAGTCATAAAAGTATTCTATATATTTTTCATGAACTAAATCTATAATATTCTTAGAACTAATTTCACTTTTATTGTAACCTGTTAAGTTTAACAAAGCTTTATTTGAATAAATATGATCACCATTTTTATCTGTTATCATTATAGCTACAGGAGATTTTTCAACAAATAATCTAAATTTTTCTTCATTTGAATTAAGAATTTCATTTTTTAAAATTTTTGAAACAGCAAAAAAGGCATATTTAGTTAAAATTTCTATGCGACTTTTATTCACTCTTAAATTTTTGTCTTTAGATAGTAAATAAACTGATCCAATTATAAATTCACCATCTGCTATTCCAATAATCTTAATATTTGAATATTCTTTTAAAATATTTTTATCATTAATATAATCTATAATTCGATTATCAGTTAATTCTTCTAAACTTAGTTTCACTTCTGTTACTTTATCATAAAGAAATAACTTTTTTAAAACACTTGTCAAATTAAATTCTTTTAAATATATATCACTATCAAAACTATCTTTTTCTTTTCCTGATATTACATTAATTTTAAACTTAGATTTATTTTTTATAATACTATTTATAATAATTATTGAATCATTAACAATTTTTGAAATAGTTATCCCTAATTTTTCCATAATATCATTTGAACTATTATAAGTAAAAATACTTATGAGAGCATCATAAACTGTTTTGTAATCTTCATTCTCTATTTTTTTATAATTAAACATCATATCAGGAATTTCATATAAAAAGGTTATAAAGTAATCTTTTT
>JBDMZA010000282.1:0-20473 GCA_039770155.1 Clostridiales bacterium | reverse complement strand
TTTTTTATTCTTCTTAATTTTATTCTTATATTTATTAAGAATCAATATTTAATTCATATGGACATATTTGATTCTTTTTAGATGTCCATAAATATATTTTTAAAGTTAACTTTTTTATTCAACAAATTTTATAATATTTTAATTGATTTCCGAACATATGTTTGTTATAATTATTTATAGATTACACTAAAACTTTATTTTAAATGTAAATCTAAATATTGGGGGAGTACTTATGTTTAAAGAAGTTCCCACCAATCGTGATGAAAAAGCTTATCCATCATGTGTTGTTTCTGGCAATTATATATATATAAGTCATCATGACGGTGGACATGATAGAAATGATATAACTTATCAAATGGAAGAAACTTTTAAAAATTTAGACAAAACCTTAAAATCAATTAATATCACTTTTGATGACATAATTCAAATAAACTTGTATTTAAAAAATTTTAAAGATATAAAATCTGCTAATAGTATATTTTGTAAATTTTTCAAAAATGGTTTTCCTAAAAAAATGAAAACAATAACAAAAAACATCTCCAATAATCGTTTATGCATGATTGATGGAGTTGCATACAAAAAAAGCTAGTCAGATATAAATCCCTAAAATGTCATTAATTGTAATCACTAATGACATTTTTTAAAGTATTCTTTCTATTTCAACATGATCATTAAATTCTATTACTTCTTTTTTTGTACAAATTCTTGATCCAGATTTTAAAGCAGTTATTATTTCAGCACTTGTTATTATTTTAGCAGTTTCTTCTAATGAACAATCATTAAAAATCGAATATATAAATGCTGCAATCATAGAATCACTTTTTGCATCATTACTAACAGGAATTATTGGAAGAGTTTTTGTTTTTATAATTTTATCTTCATTTATTATCAATACCCCAACTTTGTACATTGACATAATAACAATTTTTATATTGTTTCTTTTCATTATATTTTTAACTGATTTTATAATATCTTTCATTTTAAAAAATCTTCTTCCACATAAAATTTCAAGTTTAGAAGTATTTAATTTAATTGAATATGGTGAAGCTTTTATACCATTATTAAATGCACTCCCTTCAGCATTTAAAATTGTTTTTATCTTTTTTTTATTTGCCATATTAATTATATCAAAATAAATATCATCAGATATTCCCAAAGGTAAGTTACCACTTAAAACTAAAAAATTTGCTTTTTCTAATAATTTTGACAACTTCATCATAAATTTATTAACATCATCATAAGAAACATAAAAACCATGTTCATTAATCTCAGTTATTGAATTTTTACCCCATTCAATAATTTTTAAATTAATCTTTGTTTCACCTGGAATCTCCATAAATTGCATATCTATTTTTTCTTTATACATTAAATCTAAGAGTATTTCTCCATTTTCACCAGCGTTAAAACCTGTAACTACAGAATCAATATCAAATTCTTTTAGTGTTTTTGCAATATTTATTCCATTACCGCCTGGATTTGTTGTTAAGTTTTTTATATAATTTTTATTTCCGATTTTTAATTGATCTAATATTATAGTTTTATCTAATGCAGGATTCAAAGTAATTGTTACAACAAATGGTTTGATTTTTATCTCCACCCTCCAAAGAAATTTTATATTAGGCATAATCAAAAAATAAAACTAATCAACTTTTTTTGAAAATCCGTTGAACCATTAGAATTTTAAGAAAAAGTTATATATTATGAAATTTTAGCTATCCCTTATGAGAACCTAAAAAATAATACCAAATTCTATTCATCTGAAGTTCGCTTAAATCGTGCAAATTCATACTTGAGAATTAGAGTTTATTTTTTGTATATCCCTTAGAGGAAGAAAAATATTCTTTATATTTTTCTAATTCCAAAATCCCCTCCTCACTTATATCATACAAACCAAATCCAATTTTATTAAACCATTTATAATAATTATTATAGAGTATAGAATATGTTGTTTTCTTATCAAATCCATTTTTAGATAACTCTAAAGCTGATGCTGGACCATTATCTTTTATATGAAATGAAATTTTTAATGCAAGTTCCTTATACGCAGTCATAATTTTCCGACCCCTACTCCCTCCAATATTATCATCAAAGCTTCTTCCTTTAAATTCTTTCAATAATTTTTCTCGATTTTTCTTATTTAAAGATTTGCTTTTTTTAATATCAAATACTTTCGGTTCAAGAATCACATCTACCAATATATTTTTTTCATTTCTTGATACGAATATAAGTCCTAATTCAAGCCTTTTCAATAAATAATATATATCTCTCCATCTCTTATTTCCAAATTTAATTCTAGGTTTAGGTATGCAAACATATACTTCATCAGCAATTTTTTGTCTCTTAGTTGCTTGTAGTATAAGATCAATTGTTAATCCTTTTTTTAATTCAATAACTAATATTTTATCATCCTTAATTCCGAAAACATCACAATGCCCTAATTCTCCTCTTATTTCAAATCCTTTTTTTTTAAAATATTCTGAAACCGGCTTATAGAAATCTTCTTCCAGTAAAAAATCCATTTTCATCGTATTCTCCTAATAAATAGGAAAACCTAAAAAATAATATCACATTTTTAAAATATGAGAATCACTAAAATCATGTGTTTCATTATTTTAAAATGTAGATTTATTTTTTTAGATATCCTTAATCAATTTTTTTGCTATTTTTAGCAGATTCTCCAAAATATAAAATTTTATCAACTTAAACTTAATATATCATATCAAAATACTTCAATCAAAAATTTTTCTAATAATTTTACTATAAATGATATAATCATATTATAAAATTAAATTTTTCAGGAGAATTTTATCATGATAAAGGAACTTGAAACAAAATCAATTCTAACAATAAATAAACATCCCAGTAGTTGGTTTGGAGTTAAATACAATATGAATATTTATAGAGGTTGTCAGCATAATTGTATTTATTGTGATTCAAGAAGTGAATGTTATAGAATTGAAAATTTTAATGACATTATAGTAAAGATAAACGCTATTGATCTATTAAAAAAAGAACTAAAGAGGAAAAGAAATCGTACAACAATTGGTACTGGCTCAATGTGTGATGCATACATGCCAATAGAAAAAGAATATAAACTCGTTAGAAAAGCCCTTAAAATAATAGTTGAAAATAAATTTCCATTTCATGTCACAACAAAAAGTAATTTAATTCTTAGAGATGTTGATTTATTTCAAGAAATAAATAAAATATTTACTTCAATAGCTTTTACAATTACAACAACAAATACTTCACTTTCAAAAAAAATTGAACCCAATGCTCCATCTTCAATTGATAGATTTAAATCTATGGGAGTTTTATCTTCGTTAAATATTTTAACTGGTGTAACTATGATGCCCATTTTGCCTTTTATTGAAGATACTGAAGAAAATATTTATAAAATAGTTGAAATGACAAGTTTCTATGGCGGAAAATTTATTTATCCTTGTTTTGGAATGACATTAAGAGACAGACAAAGAACCTATTATTATGAAAAACTTGATAAATATTTTCCAGGAATTAAAGAAAAATACAAAAAGAAATACAAAAACAAATATGGTTGTTCAGCATCGAATATAAAAAAACTCAAATCAATTTTTTATGAAACTTGTGATAAGTTTAATATATCTACAACATTTCCAACATATGAGCAAAAAATTTCTTCCTATCAATTAAGTATATTTGAGGATATTTAGGAGAGCCTAAAAAATAATACCAAATTCTTTTCGTCTGAAGTTCGCTTAAATCATATAAATTCATACTCAAGAATTAGGGTTTAGGCAGAATCAAAAAATAAACTAATCAACTTTTTTGAAAATTCGTTAAACCATCGATATTTTCAGAAAAAAATTATCTTATGAAATTTTTGATTATGCCTTAATACTTTTATTTTTAATTTATTATATTATTTTTAAAAATTTTAGTTTACCAATTTTTATTATATCCCCACTTTTTATATCCCTAATTTTAATATCAAATATTTTTTTATTATTTATCTTAACTCCACCTTGATTTAAAAGTCTCCTAGCCTCACTATTACTATTTGCTAATTTTGCTGTAACTATCAACTTAATAATATCTATACCATCTTTTTCAATAATTTCTTTATCAACTTTAAACTCAGGTATTATTTCAGGTATTTTATTATTTTTAAAAATATTTTCAAATTCTTCCTCAGCTTTTATCGCTAAAATTTCTCCACAATACAATTTTACAATTTCCTTAGCCAATTTCATTTTTAAATTCTTAGGGTTTATAGTATTCGACTCGAGATTAAATTTTATACTTTCTAACTCGTCTGGATGAATATCGGTTAATAAATTAAAATAGTTTAAAATTAATCTATCAGGAATAGACATAACTTTACCATAAATATTATTTGGATTTTCATTTATACCAATATAGTTACCCAAACTTTTACTCATTTTTTCTTTTCCATCTGTTCCCTCCAAAATCGGCATAAATATTGCAACTTGTCTATCTTGTTTATAATCTTTCTGAAGATTTCTTCCCATCAAAATATTAAATCTCTGTTCTGTTCCACCAATTTCTATATCAGCTTTTATTTCAACTGAATCATAACCTTGTATCAAAGGATATAAAAATTCATTTATACTTATACCATCATGTTTTTGGAATCTTTTTTTAAAATCATCTCTCTCCAGCATCCTCGCAACAGTATATTTTGAAGTTAAATTTATAATATCCTCAAAATTCATTTCTGATAACCATTTACTATTAAAAAATATTTTGGTCTTGTCCTTATCTAATATTTTGTAAATTTGATCGTAATAGGTTTTTGCATTTTCAATCACATCTTCTTTTGATAATTGCTTTCTTGTTTTCGAATTACCTGTAGGATCTCCTATCATACCAGTAAAATCACCTATAATAATAATTGCTGTATGACCCATATCTTGAAACTGTTTTATTTTCCTTAATACTACAGTATGTCCTAAATGAATATCAGGTGCTGTGGGATCCAATCCCAATTTAATAATCAATGGTTTATTTTCTTTTTTTGATTTTTTCAATTTTTCTTTTAACTCTTCGATACTTAATACTTCATCTGCACCTTTACAAATAAGTTTTAATTGTTCTTCAAACATCACAAGTTTATCCTCCCTTTATATTATATTTTTAAAACTAAAAAACTCTCATTCTCTGATTTTTAATCAGAGGACGAGAGTTATATTCACGTGTTACCACCTCAATTTGTTAACACTTCACAGTATTAACCTTATAAAGTACCATATTATATATTTCGATATAACAATATAACAATATACCCATGTACTATAACGTGTACAAATACGTTAACAACCTAATCAATATTGAGTAATATTATTTTTTATGGTTTCCTAAATCAATATCTTTCAGCATAAAGCATATAAGATGTATTTTGGATAAATATCTTTGCCCTTTTCACCAAACAGGTGCTCTCTATAAAAGATCATAAATCCTACTTCTTCTTAATCATTGCTTTTAATATATTCATTTATCAGTCATAGCTAAAAATATCAATAGTTTAGCGAATTTTTAAAATCTAACTTAAATTACAATTTCATTTTTTTTAAATTATACTTTTAAATTAATTTACTGTCAATTAAGAATATCAAAAGATATAAAAATATTTAATTTTTCAATTAGAAAAGACTTCGATATCTATTCTCAATTCAAACGAAACAATAATTGTATTATAATTTCCTTGTAATTATTATAAAAAAAAATACAGCTATATAAGGAGAATCTTATGGAAAACAAGATAATTCTAATAACCTATCCTGATTCTATGAGCAAAAATTTGTACCATCTAAAGAAAATACTTTGTAAATATTTGAACGAAGTGGTTGCTTCTGTTCATATTTTGCCATTTTACCCTTCAAATTCTGATAGGGGATTCTCACCTACAACTTATGATTCAGTTGATGAAAAATTTGGCACTTGGGAAGATATTAAATCACTATCCGAAAAATTTCCTTTACTATTTGACTATATGATAAATCATGTCTCTAGTGATTCTAAATACTTTAAAGATTTTAAAGAAAAAAAAGAAAAATCTGATTATTATGATATGTTCATAAAGTATGATGATTTTTGGCCAGAAGGAATTTTAAATGAAAATGATTTTGATAAGATTTACAAAAGAAAGCCTTTTCCATATATTGACGTTAAATATAAGGATGGTACTTCAGATAAGTTATGGAATACATTTACAAATAATCAGATAGATATTGATTTTAAAAAACAGATAACAAAAGATTTTATAAAAGATTCATTAATTAAACTCGCAAAAAAAGGTGCATCAATAATAAGATTAGATGCAGTAGCTTATACTACAAAAAAACCAGGGACTTCTTGTTTTTTTGTAGAGCCTGATATCTGGGAAGTTTTAGAATTTTCAAAAAATATTCTTGCTCCTTACAATATTGAAGTTTTACCTGAACTCCATGAAAACTATACTCTTCAAAAAAAATTGTCTGATAAAGGCTATTGGGTATATGATTTTGCTCTTCCAATGATTTTATTGCATACTTTATACTCTGGTTCAAATAAAAGAATTATCGAATGGCTCAAAATTTGTCCCAAAAAACAATTTACAACCTTAGATACTCACGATGGAATAGGTGTTGTAGATGTTAAAGGTATTTTGTCAGATGATGAAATAGAAAACACTTTAGATTTGATATATACAAAAGGTGTAAACATGAAAGAAAAGTATAATAGCGTAACATATAATAATGTTGATACATATCAAGTCAATTGTACTTATTATTCTGCTTTAGGAAATAATGATAAAGCATACTTACTGGCAAGAGCAATTCAATTTTTTACTCCAGGTATTCCCCAAGTATATTATGTTGGATTATTTGCAGGTGAAAATGATATTGATTTGATAGAAAAAACAAAAGAAGGTAGAAATATCAATCGACATTTCTATACAGAAAAAGAAATCCAAAATGAGTTAGACAGATCAATTGTACAAAAATTATTTGAATTAATGCGCTTTAGAAACTCATATCACAAAGCATTTGATGGAGAATTTGAAATATTAAATTCTGATGAAAACATAGTTAAATTGTCTTGGACGAATGGATTGTTAGAAGCTGTACTTGAAGCTGACCTGATTAGCTATGATTTTATAATTACTTATTATAATGATATAACAAAAAATTATGAAATTATAGATTTAAATAATAAATTAAAATCTGCTTAGGAGAACCTAAAAAAACAAACCTTAATTCTTTTATCTGAAGTTCGTTTAAAACTTACGAATTCATACTCAAGAATTAAGGTTTTTTGGTTATCCATTAGAATTAAGTCAAAGCAAACTCTATGTAATATTGGTTTAAATAAAATGCTTAAATTCGAAAATTACAGTTGAATTCAAAAGATGTACATGGCTACCTGTTCTTAAAAAATAAACTAGTCAACTTTTGATTATGTCTTAGTTGTGTGTATACCTCTTTAAACTCAGTATCATTACTATAATCATTATAGGAAAAACAATAGTATGAATCCAAATGCCTAGATAACTATTGAAAAGTACTATAACTGAAGCTACTAAATGTAATAAAGCCCAAAAAATAAAATTTATACTTACAAATTTAGCAAAACCTTCTTTATCTTTAATTTTTGATGACTTATAGCCACTTATTAAACCAAATTTTTTATATTTCCAAATTGCTATCGAAAGCCCAATAAATATTATCACACCCAAAAAATATGTAATAAAAAGTATAATTTTTGTTGAATTATCCATATTAATTCCTCCTTTAAAAAAATTCTCTTTAAATATTATAGTACTAAAAATAGACTATTAATATTCTTAATTGCTATAATATACATTCTGATGTATATTATGTCTTTCTAAACAATTAAACAATTAAATGTTAATTAAATTAAATTTTAATTGTTCTAATGTAAAATTAATGTAAATCATTCCTTTCATAATTTGATAATTAGTATTAATACAAGAAATATATATGAAAAAAGTTTGATATTATTTTAATAGTATTATATTGATTTATTTATAAAAAGATAATAGTATAAAAATTGTTTAATTTATAGATATCTAATATTCAAAGGATTTTAATTGAAAATAATTAGTATAATTTTGGAGGTTACTTAAATGAATAAAGTAAAAATTATCGGATCATCAATAAAAAATATACCTTGGGAAGAAAAACCAAAAGGGTATGATGGAGTTATATGGAGACACAGTAAAAATCCTATTATAGATTGGAATCCCACAAAATCAACTGCAAGAATTTTTAATAGTTCTGTAGTTCCATATGGAGATTCATTTGTTGGAGTATTTCGCGCTGATCACAAAGACAGTAAAGCAAGAATTCATTTTGGGAAAAGCAAGGATGGTCTAAGTTGGGATATTGATGATAATCCTATACAATGGAAAGATACAGATGGTAATCCTTATCAACCAAACTATGCATATGATCCACGTTTATTAAAAATAAATGATACATATTATATGATTTGGTGTACAGATTTTGGAGGAGCTGCTTTAGGCTTTGGTTGTACCAAAGATTTCAAAGAATTTACACGTCTTGAAAACCCTTTCATTCCTTTTAACAGAAATGGTGTATTATTTCCACGAAAAATTAATGATAAATATTTACTACTTAGTAGACCAAGTGATAGCGGTCATACTCCTTTTGGTGATATATTTTTAAGTGAAAGTCCTGACTTAGTGCATTGGGGAAAACACAGAAGAGTTATGACTACTGGTGGATCTGGTTGGTGGCAATCAGTTAAAATAGGAGCAGGTCCTATTCCAATTGAAACATCTGAAGGTTGGTTACTTTTCTATCATGGTGTTACAGGTACATGTAACGGTTTCGTTTATAGTGCAGGAGCTGCACTATTAGATATTGATAAACCTTCTAAAGTTCTTTACAGAACTAAAAATTATATTATGACCCCAGAAAAAAATTATGAAGTATCAGGATTTGTACCAAATGTTGCTTTTCCATGTGCTGCATTATGCGATGCTCCATCAGGTAAGTTAGCTTTTTATTATGGTTGTGCTGATACATTTACAGGAGTTGCTTATGGAAAAGTTGATGAAATCGTTGATTATATCAAAAATAATTCAGAATTAGTACCTGGTGACGAAATAGAATACAAATAAAAATAACAACCTATTATTAGTAATTTCTAAATTCTAAAAAAACAAAAATCTGATAAAAGTCAGATTTTTGTTTTTTATATAAATCCTAATTTTTCAATGTGGTTGAATTTCAGTCTTTCTATTAAAAGCAAAAAATTTCATTAAAAGAAATGTAATGGGAACACCAACTATTGCTGCTAATAAAAAAGCAAATATTTTATGATATCCTAACCAATTAAATACTATCAAAACTATTAAGTTTTGAATTATAAAATTTGGTATATATGATATGCAAAATTTTATAAATTTTATAAAATTTAATGATTCTTTAAAAGTTATATAACTATTTAACAAATAGGATATAGATAAAGATGTTATATATCCCACCACAAAAGCTATGTTTGTATTTAAAAATAGTGAATAAACATATGAAAATAAAACTCCATTCAAAGTATTTACAACTCCAATAATTAAAAAAAACATAAAATCTCTGGTGATAAAAATATCTTTTATTTTCTTCAAACCATTATTGACTTCTTTTTTTAAATTCGGACTATTCATATAAAACTCCTTAATTCATAACTTAAAAACATAAGAATATCCAAAAAAACAAATCTACATCTTAGAATAATAAGGCAAAATCCAAAAATTATCTTATGAAATTTTTGATTATGTCTTACTCACACAATTTTAGTAATTCTAAAATTTAAAAAATATGATATTATTTTTTAAGATTTTCTAATACTATCTTGTAAATATTATATCATGAGTTTATTTCCATTTAATAATATTATAATTAATAAATTCAACCCTCTTAGGAATATCCAAAAAATAAACTCTAATTCTCTAGTATGAATTCGCATGATTTAAGCGAACTTCAGATGAAAAAAATTTAGTATTAATTTTTAGCTATCCTTTTTATACCTAAAAATAGTATAATATTATATAATGAAAAGAAACTAATATAATAGATAACTAAAATACATTTTTATTCTATTAATGAGTCGTAACATTCAACTGATTCTAATATGAAATAAACAAACTAAACGACTTGTTTAATTAGTTATATTTATGTTAGTTTTATTAATATTATTGTTTAGGAACTTGATTTTAATATACCTTTGCAATAACTAAAATAGATTTGGAGATAGTTTTATGCCTAGTATGTTAACCCACTATTTGTGTGGCAAAAAAATAAATACCATTTTAAGTCAAAATTTAAAATACCTTTTACTAAATAAATATGAAAAAGTATATAATCTTGGTACTTTGGGCCCTGATATATTATTTTTCCACAATCAATGGCCATGGAAAAAAGATACATCATTATCAAAAGTTGCTGATATTATTCATTCTGAAAAAGTAAATCTTTTTTTTAAAAATATGTTAACTTTAATAATGGATTCAAAAGAAAAAAATCTTTTATTAGCCTATTTTATGGGTTTTTGTTCCCATTATGTTTTAGATTGCACTACTCACCCTTACATTTTTTATTTTTCTGGTTTTAATGAAGACGGAGTACTAGATGCTCATTACACAAATTTACATCGTGAATTTGAAACAAATATTGATTTTTGTATTTCTAAAGAAATTGAAAATAAAACTCCATATGATTTAAATTCAACTGAAATATTTGATATTTTACTTTTAGAACAAAAATTAATCTCTGAATTATTAGCTGAAGCTATAAATAAAACTTATAAAAAATCATTAAATGCCGATATAATTTTTGCAGCTATTGATGATTTCAAGAAAATAACAGATTACTTAAGAGATAAAAATGGATTTAAGCATAAATTTCTCATTTTTACAGAAAACATATTAAAAATAAAAAGCAAACCCTCTTCAATAATTTATCCTTTAGAATTAGATAATAATAATGATTATCTTAATATCTCTAAAAACACTTGGTATATGCCATGGGATAATTCTACACCACATAATGAATCATTTATTGATATTTTTGAAGAAAGTGTGGAAAAATCCATAGATTATCTTAAATCAATAATGGAGTTTAACTCAAAAATAATCTCTTTAGAAAATTTATTAAAAAAATTAGGTAATTTATCTTATTCTACAGGAATTGACTGTGATAAAAATATTATTTTTAAATATAAACATGAAAAACACTTAAAAAAACCTAAAAAGTAATATCACATTTTTTAATTCTGAGAACCACTAAAATCATGTGCTTCACTATTTTAAAATGTATATTTACTTTTTCTATATCTCTTAGGAATATCCAAAAAATAAACTCTAATTCTCGAGTATGAATTCGCATGGTTTAAGCGAACTTCAGACGAAAAGAATTTGGTATTATTTTTTAGGTTCTCTTACATATATTTCTAATTAAATATCATTTCAAATATTTATATTTAGATAAACGTATATTTTTTCGATAAATAAAATATCAACAGAATATCTAAGAAAATGAACTAACAAAATTGAGATAAGGCATAATCAAAAATTTCATAAGACAATTTTTTTTCTGAAAATATCTATAGTTTAACGAATTTTCAAAAAAAGTTGACTAGTCTATTTTTTGATTCTGCCTAATCTAAAAAATAATTGGGTACTATTTTTTAGCCTATCCTAGAATTAGGATTATTTTTTTGGATATTCCTTAACTATTTTTTTAGATTTTCCCAAATAAAATATAAGGGTGATTATATATGGCTTTAGTTATTTTAGTTTCTGCCTCAATAATGTTTCTCGCTTCATCAATAATTTTATTTATTTATTCAAAAAAACATATTACTGTCCCTCAAGATTCTACCCCTAATCAAAATATTGAAGATAGCAGCTCTGATACAAAAAGCACGATATATTCTGATAAAACTGTTGTAAAAGAACTTGTTTCCGATGATGAAGAACTTGAAATAGTTGCTGATGAAGAAATAGAAATAAAAGATTCAAAAAATATTGACACAAATAATGTAAAACTTACTGAAGAAGACAACTCAAGTAAACCAATAAAAAATACAAATAAAAAAGATTTAAGTAAAAATCTTGTACTAAGAGAAAAATATTTAAAAGAAATCGATACTGCTTTAAGAAACAATTCAATTATTACTTTATCAGGTGTCTCAGGTATAGGTAAAACACAAATCGCACTAACTTATATGAATCAAAATAAAGATAATTATGATCATATATTTTATATAAATGCTGAATACTCAACCACAGTATTAAATGATTATTCTGATTATTTAAATATACCTTTAGATGAAGAAATCTTAAAAAATACTATTGATTGGACAACAGAAAATAGTAATTGGTTATTTGTATATGATAACTTAAATGATAAAAAAACTATAGATTTTTTGAATAACGAACATATTAAAAATATGCCCAATGGCAAAATCATCTTAATTTCTCAAATAGAAGCCTTAGAAAATAATATTCCAATAGATACCTTCGATGAAAAAGAATCCTATGAATTCATTAAAAAAAGAATTAATGATGATGATTTAAAATCTATAAATACTCTATCTGCAAATCTTGCTTATTTTCCACTTGCTCTTGATCAGGCTGCCAATTATATTAAACTCTATGATATTACATGTAAAGGATATTCAAAAATTTTCAAAAGAGCTAAATACAATACTTTAAGTGAAGCTACACCAAATAAATATTTGAGTATAATCACTAAAACATGGCAAATTTCTGCAGATAAAATAGGTAAAGTTTCAGTAATGGATTTATTGTATATAGTTTCTAGTTTTTCTTCTAATAATATACCATTAAAAATATTTGAACAAGGAAAACAACTTTTACCTAAAGTTTTAAAAAAAGATTTTGAATACAAAATAACAGCTAAGAAACTTTTAAAGTTATTAGAAGATCATAGATTAATAAATTTAAATATAAATAATTTTACTATTCACAGTATTATACAAGAATCTATAAGACTTAATACAGATAAATACAGATGGTTTTCTCTTTCTTTAAATCTTATTAAAAAAGTTTTAAATTTTGATTCAATTGATAAAAGTAATTGGAAAGAAATTTATAATTTAGTTCCACATGCTATAAAAATATCTTATTTTTCTGAAAATATCAATACAGTAGATGAAAAACTGGGTCATATTTTTAATACTTTGGCCGCAATTCACAAAGTGTTAAATAATCTAGAAGAAGCAGAATTGTACTTTCTAAAAACACTTGATATAAGAGAAAGAGAACTAGGAAGAGAAAATACTTCAACTGGAATAATATACTACAACTTAGCTATATTATATAAAGATCAAAAACGATATGATGAGTCATTAGAATACTTTGAAAAAGCTTTAAATGTTTATGAAAAAAAATTAGGAAAGGAACATCTTGATACTGCTACAGTATATGAAAATTTAGCAATTCTAAAATCTTCCCTTGATGAACATGATGAAGCGGAAAATCTTCTATCAAAAGTACTTGATATAAGAAAAAAAGAATTAGGTGATGATCACCCAGATACAAAATCAGTCAAAGATCAATTAGAAAGAATACATTTTTCATAAATATTTAACTTATTTTATTTTGCCATTCACTAATAGATAACAATAAAATTAAAATACAAAAAACAACAGGATATAAAAATTCTAAAGATGTACTTGAAATAAGATATCCAGTAAGCAAAGGTAAAATTGATGAACCAATCATAGCAGATCCGACCAAAAAACCAATTATTGTTCTTGTTGTCTTAGCATCAAATCGTTTTGGAATTTCATGCATCATACATGGATAAATAGGAGCAAAACCAAAACCAATCAATATAATTCCAAATAAATTAAAATAAGCATTTAAATTGGTAAACACCATCACAGTTCCTATTATTGATATAATCATGCCTAACCTTGTTATTAGCCTGTTTCCCAAATTATTAACAACTATACCAAATAAAAATCTTCCTATAGTAATTGAAATATAAAAAGATGTAGTCCAAAATCCTGCAATACTTTTTGAAATATTCCTTGATTCAACAAAAATACTGTATGACCACAGACCAACCGAAAATTCCACTCCTGCATAAATAAAAAACAATAAAATTGCTAAAATAGAATTTAATGAATTAATTTTAGATAAATTTTTATTATTAGTATTTTCTATTTTGTGTTCACTTCTATCACTGCTTTTCCAAAAATTCAATGTTACTAACAATAAAATTCCAATACTTAATTGAATTATTCCAAGATATAAATATCCTAATTTCCATGAATTTTTATAAGCTATACTCATAGTAATAATAAAAGGTCCTATACTTGCTCCTATTCCCCAAAAAGAATGGAGCCAATTCATATGCATTGAAGAATAATTATTTGCTACATAATTATTTAAACTTGAATCAACCGCTCCTTGTCCAAATCCAAGAGGTATAATTAAAAGAACAATAAAAATAAATGCTGGGCTAATATAAAAAAACATCAAAGAACTTCCTGTTAAAATACAGCTTATAAAAACAATTTTACCAACACCCATTAATTCAACTAATTTTCCATTTAAAAAACTTGATATTGCTGAGCAAATGGTTAAAATCAATGTAAGATACCCTGCAATATATATTGGCTGTTGATATTCTTCTCGCATTTCAGGCCATGCTACACCTAAAGCCCCATCAGGTAAACCCAAACTTATAAATGCACAATATATTACTAATAAAAGAATTTTTGATTTCATATAGAAAACTCCATAACATTTATTATATTTCAAAAACAAACTCTACAATATTAATGTCATATTCCCAAAATCTAAGAATTACCAAGATCATATGACTCATTATTTTAATATGTATGTATAGAATTTAAATTGTAATTTTATACTCGAAAATTCTAATTTATAAAATTATTTAAATTCAGTATTGAAATAACTAATCCTATAATAATTAATATTGCTACTACTAAACTTAAAAAGACTGCTTTTAATTTTTCATATTTTATTAATTCAATAGGTGATATTTTTATTTTATTTAGTTTGGTAAATTTATTCAATAAAGTCAATGTAATAAATAAACAAAGAGAAAGAGCTCCTATTTTTATACAAAAAATTCTATAATCATATAATATTTCACTAAAATATTCAAAGATGAAATCAGAATCAAGTTGCTCTATTGTTGATGAAGTCATAATAAATTCCATTATGAAATCATTTGAAAAAATATAAATTATCAAAGCAAATAAAAATGATAACATTGATAGAGGTATGAGTGAAATTTTAATAAAGTAAATAAATTTATCTAAATACTTTAATAAAAAAACCACAAGTAGTAATATAATAATCAAATATACAACAACACTCTTAGGTATATTATTGAATATTTTATATCCACTTTTTGCTTTTTCAATATTATCATTTATTTTTTCACCATCAATGTAGTTTAATGCCTGTTCAAAACTTATTTTATCTGTAGAAATCATATTTTCAAAAATATCTTCAAGACTTTCAATTTCTGTCAAATCAACATTTTCTTCTGTTTCTTTTGAATCAAGTTTTAAATATATATCAGGTAATGAATCCTTCTCACCATCGAAGTATTTAAATAAGCCATCAGTAAAATTATTAACATTGTATCTAACAACTTCTTCTGTTAAAGATTTTTTAGCATAAGAAAAAACACTTCTTTTGGCTAATTCCTCCTCTGATAATATTCTTTCATCTAAAAATTTATTCATTCCATTATATATATTTAAATAAACATTATGTTTCCCATATAAACTCATATGATAATCTTTATTTAGCAAAGTGTTATTATTAAATACTGTAATTAGAAAAATAAATAGTATTCCTCCAAAAATAATACCTAAAATTCCTGCCAGTTGTTTTTTGTTACTATTTTTAATTTTAAACAACTCCTTTCTTTGTAATATATTATATATAATAATTACTTTAAATTGTATACAAAACAATTAAATTTACTATTAACAATATTTTGTAATATATTTAAATTTACAATAAAGATTATGAAGTCTCAACCTTCATTTGAATTTAAAGTTTTTTAAGTTTATCGAAAATTATTCTAAATAGTTAAAATATAATTAACAAATATATTGAATAATATATTTATTAATTATATAATCATATTCATTATATAATTCTTCTTAAAAAAGTTTTTTTTAACAGATTTTAATATATTAATCAAATCAAATACATTAACTTAGAACTTAAATAATTTTTTTATTTTTGATGGAGAAAAATTAATGATAACAGTTTCTGAACTACTTCAAGTAAATTTATTAGATAAATTTAAGCTTATAACAGAAAAAAAAGGTTTGGAAAAAACCTTATCAAATGTTGTAATTTTAGAATATGAAAGTATTCTTGGAAATTACAATGATTTTAATGCAGGTGATTTTGTGTTAACATCTCTGTTTTTTGCAAAAGAAGATTCATCATTAATTAAAACTGCTTTTGAAAATATAATTAAACGTGACATTTCTGGAATAGCAATTAAAACTGTTTATTTTTCTGATATTCCAAATGACATAAAAAAATTAGCAAATGATAATAATATTCCTATTTTTTTATTTGATAATATCTATATTGAGGATATAATCATAAATGTTAATGATTTCGTTAAAAATCACGACCATTATGATTTTATAGAAAAAAAAATAGAAAAACTTTTAAGTTATAATTATTCCAAACATGAAGTTTTAAATATTTCAAGAGAATTGTTCTCAAAATTTCACAATAGTTTAGCATGTGCATACTTTGAAAATAGCAGTGATATTGGCAATACGCAAATATATCGTGAGTTTAACAAATTAAAATACAGGAAATCTCATTTACCAAATCTATCAAATTGCTTACTCCTTAAATATAAAAAAGGGATCTTTTTAATATATCAAAATGAAAAAGTTATTCAAAACAGTTGTTCCTTAAAAGATTTAAATTTCTCTTTAAATAGTCTTTTAATTAATAAGGATCAATACAAAATTGGTTTATGTAATAACTACCATATCCTTGAAGAATTTGATGTTTGCATAAAAAAAAGCCTATATGCATTTAAAATAGGCTCTTATTATAACAAACAAATTTTTTCATATAATCTAATTAATCAAAATAACTTTATATTAACTCTACTGGAAAATAAAATTTCTTATATGCATTATCAAAACACAATAGACATACTAATAAATTATGATAAGAGGTACAAGTCAAATCTTATTGATACTCTCTTAATTTATGTAGAAACAAATGGAAACATAAAAGAAACTGCAAATAAATTATTTCAACATCAAAATACTATTCGATATAGAATAAATAAGATTAAATCTTTACTTAGTATTGATAATGATAATTTATTTTTTGCTCAAAGTCATATTATAATAAGTATGTATAAACTTAATAAATTCTTAAATTAAAAAAATTAAAAATTGTCTTTTAATTTATGAAAATCATAATTTGGTATTATATTATCTAATTCTCTCATAACTGAATTTGCAGGAATTTCTTTTGGTATTTCAAATAATTCGTAAAATTTATCCAAGCTTACTCCTGCTACATCTGCTGCCTCTTCTATAGACATCCATCCTTTTATATCTTCCCCATCTATATCTGTCTTTTTATCATTGTCATCTTTGCCATCTTTATCTTCATTACTTTTCTTAGCTTCCTCTTCCTCAAACTTCTCTTTTAATTCATGATAATTCTCTAATGTGTTCATAACACTATCTTTTGGAGTATCTGATGGGATTTTATAAACTTCGTAAAATTTATTCAAATCTGTATTTGTAGCATTAGCAGATTCTTCAATAGTCATATAACCTCGTACCTCACCATAAGATAGATTTTCTAGATCAGCTTTAATCTCAGGAGTATCTTTATAAATTCCCATTGCTTGAGCAATAAAAACAGATCCAAAAAATATTGCTACAACTATTAATAGTGAAAATAATGGTTTAATTTTCTTAGTTCCAAATCTCTCAAATATACTTCCATCTTTATTACAAACAGTAACACATCTTTGACAATTTATACATTCTGCTGTTTTCACATCATCCATTTTATGTACTTCAATATTCATTGGGCATTCTTTAGAGCATAAAGTACAATTTGTACAAATTTCACTATTTCTTGAAACTCTAAATGGACTAAGCTTTCCTAAAATCGCATAAAATGCTCCTAATGGACAAAGATATTTACAAAAAAATCTATCAACTAAAAGTGACCCTACAATTGTAATTATAAGTAATATACTACCTATTAAAAATTCTTCTTTTAGCTCTTCAAATCCTGCAAAGATATGTGCATATGCAGCCCAAGGGTCAAAAGGCGACATCCAAAGTTCTTTTAACTTCCAAGCCATAAATAAAGTTACTACTAAAACAATATATTTTATATACCTTAAGTAGTAATCTGGTTTACTTGAAATAATAAATTTTTTCTTAAATATTTTTCTTCCTATTTTTCCAACAAACTCTTGCAGAGCTCCAAAGGGACAAATATTACCGCAAAATGATCTTCTAAAAAGTATTGTAATAACTATTGTTACTATAAACATTAATACAGTACCTGAATAAATTTTCCTTAAGAGATTTCCATCCTTTACAATTGACAGTAAACTTTCTAATGTACCATAGGGACAAAGAGCATGAATAGATGGTGCTTTTCCTCCCCCAAGTTTTTGATGCATATACGAAGCAATAGTAACACTAATTAGAATTAATGCCAGAATTATTAACCTAAAATTTTTTGGCCACTTCATCTCCATTAAAATTCCTCCAAATTATAATTTTTTTTTAATAAAAAACAATTATAATTTAAATTTGTGAAAAATGTGTGTCATATAAAAGTTTTTTCAAGAATTAAAACTTGTTTTTCTGATATCATTTAGGAAAATTGTTTTTCAAAATACTTTTCAATATCTTCAATTTTAATTCTTTCCTGCTTCATAGAATCTCTTTCTCTTATGGTGACACAATTATCATCTCTAGAATCAAAATCATATGTAATACAATAAGGAGTTCCAATTTCATCTTGTCTCCTATATCTTTTACCTATACTTCCAGTCTCATCATATTCACAAACATATTTTTTTGAAAGTTTTTCATATATTTCAAAAGATTCCTCGGAAAGTTTTTTAGATAGTGGTAATACAGCAAATTTATACGGTGCCACCAAATGATGTAGACGAAGTACAACTCTAGTTTCTTTTTCATTTACAACTTCTTCATCATATGCATCACATAATATTGCCAAAGCTAATCTATCTACTCCCAATGATGGCTCAATACAATATGGAACATATTTTTCATTTGTAGTCGGATCAAAATAAGACAAATCATCTTTGGAACATTCCATATGTCTTTTCAAATCAAAATCTGTTCTGTCAGCAATTCCCCATAATTCTCCCCATCCAAATGGAAATTTAAATTCAACATCAGTAGTAGCATTACTGTAGTGTGATAATTCTTCTTTACTATGATCTCTTAATTTTAGATTACTCTCAGATATTCCTATTTCTAAAAGCCAATTATAGCAAAAATCTTTCCAATGCTTAAACCATTCTAAATCTGTTCCAGGTTTACAGAAAAATTCCAATTCCATTTGTTCAAACTCTCTTGTTCTAAATATAAAGTTGCCTGGAGTTATCTCATTTCTAAATGATTTACCTATCTGTCCTATTCCAAATGGTATTTTTTTTCTTGTACTTCTTTGGACATTTTTAAAGTTTACAAAAATACCTTGAGCTGTTTCAGGTCTTAAATATATTTCAGCTTGTGAATCTTCTGTAACTCCTTGAAAAGTTTTAAACATTAAATTAAATTTTCTAATATCAGTAAAACTACTTTTTCCACAGTTTGGACATTTTATATCATTATTATTTATATATTCAGTTAATTCTTCATTTGACCAACCTTCAACAACTTGTTCTATATTATTTTCTTTATCCCAATCTTCAATCAAACTATCTGCTCTATGTCTTGTTTTACATTCCTTACAATCAATCAAAGGATCACTAAAACCTCCAACATGTCCTGATGCCACCCATACTTTAGGATTCATTAGAATTGCACAATCTACACCAACATTATAAGCATTCTCTTGAATAAACTTTTTCCACCATGCTTTTTTAATGTTATTTTTAAGTTCAATTCCTAATGGACCATAATCCCATGCATTAGCCAGTCCACCATAAATCTCTGATCCTCCAAATACAAATCCCCTATTTTTTGCCAATGATACAACTTTATCTAAAGTTTTTTCAAAATCCATAGTCCAATATCTCCCATACTCTTTATATATTTTTTATTTGATTTTATATGCCTAAAGGGATATCCAAAAAATAAACTCTAATTCTCGAGTATGAATTCGCATGATTTAAGCGAACTTCAGACGAAAAGAATTTGGTATTATTTTTTAGGT
>JBDMZA010000281.1:0-10541 GCA_039770155.1 Clostridiales bacterium | reverse complement strand
TACTCGAGAATTAGAGTTTATTTTTTGGATATCCCTAAGAGAAGTATTTATGAAAAGGAGGCATTAAAATGTATGAAATTGGAATTTCAGCTTTAATTTTAGGAATTTTAGGAGCATTATTTGGACTTGGACTTTCTATTGCCTCAAAGGTATTTAAAGTTGAAGTAGATAAAAGAGTAGAAAAAATAAGAGAAGTTCTTCCTGGCGCAAATTGTGGAGCTTGTGGCTTTGCTGGATGTGATGCATTTGCTGAAGGAATTGTATTTAAAAATGCACCTGTAACAGGTTGTCCAGTTGGTGGAGAAGTATTGGCAGATAATATTGCTAAAATAATGGGCGTTTCAGCTGGTTGTATTGATAAAACAACTGCCAGAGTTATGTGTAATGGTCGTTGCAGTGTAGCAAATGAAAAATATATATATCATGGAATGGATGATTGTTTTGCTGCAGCTCAACTTTTCAAAGGACATAAGTCTTGTACTTATGGTTGTCTAGGTCATGGAAATTGTGTTAAAGCATGTCCTTTTGATGCAATTGCGATTGTAGGTGGAGTTGCAAGGGTTATAGAAGAACATTGTAAATCTTGTGGAAAATGTATAGAAGCTTGTCCTAAAAATTTAATAGAAATAGTTCCTGCTGCTAAAGAACATTCCGTTTTATGTTCTTCTAAAGATAAAGGTGGCGTAACAAGAAAGAACTGTGAAGTTGGTTGTATAGGTTGTATGAAATGTGTTAAAACTTGTCCTGTAAAAGCCATTAGTATGGATGGATCATTAGCAAAAATTGATTATGATAAATGTACAAATTGTGGTAAATGTACTACTGTTTGTCCTACAATGGCTATAAGACGAATGGACTTTGTACACAAATTAGGAGCAGCAGATGAAAAATAATTCTTAAATTTAAGAATACAATATTATGTTCTACAATATAAAAGATGGATTCATATATGTCTCCATCTTTTTGTTTATAATAATATTAGGCAGAATCAAAAAATAAACTCTAATTCTCGAGTATGAATTCGCATGATTTAAGAGAACTTCAGACGAAAAGAATTTGGTTTTTTTTTTTAGGTTCTCCTAAGTATATTTTTTTGTAAATTTTTTCGAAATAATATTTGTTGTAAAATTAATTACAATTATTATCACTAAAAGTACTGAACCTGTTGCATAAGATTGCTCAATTGAAAGTCCTTCTTTTGCCATATAAAATAAATGTACAGATAATGTTCTCGCTGAATCAAATACACCATCAACTGCATTAAGTCCGTAACCTGCAGTAAAATAAACTGCTGCTGTTTCTCCCACTATTCTTCCAATACTTAATATTACTGCTGTTATAATTCCTGGTATAGCAGATGGCAAAATTAGTTTGACAATTGTTATTAATTTTGTAGCACCAAGAGCCAGGCTTCCCTCTCTAAATGAATCGGGTACACATTTTAGAGCTTCCTCTGTTGCTCTTATTATTGTTGGTAATACCATTATACTAAGTGTTAATGATCCTGCCATAACTGAGAATTTCATATGTAGCATTGTAACAAAAACTATAAAACCAAATAATCCATATATTATAGAAGGTATACCTGCCAATGTTTCTGTTGTAAAACGAATTACATTAACAACAGGTCCAGGTTTTGAATATTCAATCAAATAAACTGCCGCTGAAATGCCTATTGGTGCTGATATAGTTATTGAAAGTATAACTATATAAATTGTGTTTAATATAAACTGAAATATTCCTTTTTGTTCATTATTCGATCCAAATATAGTGCTAAATATTTGTAGTTTTTTTCCTGAGTTATTGTTAAAAATATAATCTAAAGATAATTCAGGAAAACCTTTGTATACTATATAAGCTATCAACCATATTAATGAAGCTATTGTTATAAAAGAACAAAACCAAATAAATCCAAGTACAATCCGATCTTTCAATTTTCTATTAGAAATATTTTTTTTAGCTGATTTTTCTATAGTTTCATCAGTCATTATACTTCACCTACCCTTCTTACAATTAGATTTAAAGCTAGGTTTATTAACATAATAAATGTAAAAAGAATAACACCCGTTGCAAATAAAGCTTCCTGATGTAAACCATGCGCATAACTCATTTCCAATGCAATATTTGCTGTCATTGTACGTACTCTATCAAAAATAGAATTTGGAATTTGTACAGTATTTCCACATACTAATATTACTGCCATGGTTTCTCCTACAGCCCTACCAAATCCTAGAACTACTGATGCTAAAATCCCAGATTTTGCAGCTGGTAAAATAACTTTAAAAATTGTTTCAATATGTGAAGCCCCAAGAGCTAAAGAACCTTCTTTATATTCTCTTGGTACAGCTTTTATTGAAACTTCTGATATATTTATAATTGTAGGTAAAATCATAACAGCTAATACAATTATTACAGCTAATAAGCTGTTTCCTCCACCTCCAAATAAATCATCTATAATTGGTACAATAACAACCAATGCAAAAAAGCCATATACAACAGAAGGTATTCCCGCTAAAAGTTCTATAGCTGGTTTAAAAATTACTAATAAAAATTTGGGGGCTATTTCTGCTAAAAACACTGATGTAAATATTCCAATTAATCCCCCTATCGCTATTGCTCCAAAAGATCCTATAATTGAGGCTATAATCATTGCTAAAATTCCAAATTCACCATTTAAAGGTCTCCAAGTTTTTTCCAATATAAAATCAAATAAACCAATTTCTATAATAGCAGGTACACCTCTATAAAAAATAAATATTGTTATCACTGCAACAGATAATACAGATATTGCAGCACAGCCAAATAATATTGCTTCAATTATTTTTTCAGGTATTTTTTTATTTTCTTTCTTATTTATAATATATTCATCATCAATAATTTTTGTCTTTGATTTTAATTTATATGTCATTGCAGTTTTTTCTTCCAATATTATCTCACTCCTTCATAAAAGCTACTTTTATATACATCCAAAACCCTCTTAGAAGTCAAGAGAGTTTTGACAATTATAATTTTATTAAATATCTAAGGGATATCAAAAAAATAAGTTCTAATTCTCGAGTATGAATTCACATGATTTAAGTGAACTTCAGACGAAAAGAATTTGGTATTATTTTTTCTGTTCTACTAATTTACAGTTATATAATCTTTTCCTACAATTTCTTGTCCATCACCTAAAATATAATCTAAAAATGCCTTAACTAACTCATCTCCATCACCTTTTGTAAGCATTAAAAATGGTCTTTGTATTTTATAATTTCCTGCTTTTACTTCTTCTACAGTAGCTTCTACTCCATCAACTTTAACTGCTTTTATTTTTTCATCTACTATTCCAAGCGATAAATAGCCTATAGAATCTTCTTTTCCTGAAACATTTGTTTTTACTTCACCATTACTTCCTGCAATTTGAGCTTCCTCTTTAACTAAAGATCTTTCTTTATCCCCATCTTTTTCAACTAAATCCATTATTTCTTCAAATGCTCCTCTAGTTCCAGAGCCTTCTTCTCTGCTAACTACAGTAATTTCTTTGTCATCTCCGCCAACATCTTTCCAGTTTGTAATTTCACCTTTAAATATTTTTGTTATATCTTCTTGAGACAAGTCTTCAACTTTATTATCTGGGTGTAAAACGACTGCAATGCCATCTATAGCAATCTTATGTTCTGTTAATCCCCATTCTTTTTCTTCATCTTTTAAATCTCTTGAAGAAGTCCCAATATTTGCAGTTTCATCATTAGCTGCTGTTATTCCTGCTGATGACCCAACACCTTGTATATCAACATTTATATCTTTTTCTTTTTCCTTAAATCCTTCAGCTAATTCTTCTGCTAAAGGTTGGACTGATGTAGACCCCATTACAACTATATCTCCTGATAGTCCTCCACCTTCATTACTTTTATCTTCAAGGTCTGTTGTATCTGCATTATCATCTTCTTCATAACCACATCCTGTTAGTGTAAATGTAAAAATCACCATTATTGCTACAACAAGAACTAATATTTTAAACAACATTTCTTTTTTCATAATAAATTACAACCTCCCAAGTTCTTAAATTTAAATAAATTTAATTTCACTTAAAATGTTATAATTATATCTTTAATTTAGCATTAACTATTCCTTAACTAATTGTTAACTTTATGTTAAATTTCGACACAGAAATATATAATAAACTAATCTCAAAAAAATTTATTATTTATTAAAAATAAATCGACATGTTTTTATTTATTCGAGGTAAACTTTAGGTTAAGTTTAAGTATTTAAAACTATAATTATTAAACAAAGTCTTCTATTTATTATTTTTATCAAATTTTTTTTCTATGGCAAGTACTATTAAAAATGCTACAACTATGTAGCATATACTAACAACTACAGCAGGTAAAATACCAATGAAGAACTTAAGAATCACAGTCAAAATTATACTTGTTATCATAATTACTGTTGATAAAACATCAATTTTTTTCATACTAAATCCTTCCTAATTATCAAATAGGCATTAATATTTTGAAAAGCTCTAATCCCCTTTGAAAAACCCTTTGATTATACCTAATCTTTTTATAATAGAAAAAATCCCATCGCCATTTATTTTCTTAATAGAAAGAATTCTTTGAAGTAAAATAAAGAAAAATAGCAAAATTCCAACAGCAATCCTAGTCCACCATGAGCTCAATGTACCTTCAAAATTAATAATAGAAAGAATAACTCCCAATATTAATACTCCAAACAAACTACCAAATACATATCCTACCCCACCTGTAAGTAATGTTCCTCCAATAACTACTGCTGCTATAACATCTAATTCCATTCCTACTCCTGCCAAATTATAGCCTGATGTACTATAAATACTATACATAATTCCACCTAAAGCAGCACAAAATCCACTTATCCCATAAACAAAAACCTTTGTTTTGTCAACTTTTAAACCCATTAATTTTGCTGATTGTTCATTTCCACCAATAGCATAAACAGATCGTCCAAATTTTGTATAACGTAAAATATATATACCTATAATTAAAACTAAAATAGAAATAATAACATTATATGAAAAATGACCTCCAAATATATTTATCTGTCCTTCTGAAATCTTAACAAATAAACTATTTTTAATATCAATTGTTTCAATACTGATAACATTAGTCATACCCCTTGCGAAAAACAATCCTGCCAGAGTAACTATAAATGGCTGCATTTCAAAATAATTAATTAAAGATCCCTGAAATAAACCATATAAAGTTCCTATAGTTAAAACAATAAATATTGCTAAAATCGGATTCATACTAACTTTTTCAATTAAATAAGCAGAAAGCATACCTGTAAAAGCAAGTACTGAGCCCACTGATATATCAATTCCCCCAATTAATAAAACAAATGTCATCCCCACAGCCATTACTATAAGATGTGAATTATCAATAAATAAATCGAAAAAAACCTGTACTGAAAAAAATCCAGTATATCTTATTGAACCTATAGCAAAAAGTAAAAGAAATAGAGTAATTGTTATTGATAATGTTAATGGAAAAGATATTTTTTTCCTTGAAATGTGATTATATATTTTCAATTTTCATTCCTCCCTTATTGCTAAAAATAGCTTTTAATTTGTCCCTAAATTTTTCAGATTGTACAAGACAAATAATAATAACAATTATAGCTTTTACTACAGGAAGTTTTTCAGGTGAAACCCCAATAGAGTACATTGTTGTTGTTATAGTTTGTATTACTAATGCACCTATACAAGATGATAATATTGAAAACTTTCCTCCATTTAAAGAATTTGCACCTATTGCAACCGCTAATATTGCATCAAGTTCTATAAAAAGTCCTGCATTATTTCCATCTGCACACCTTATATTTGAACTATAAATCAAACCTGCAATTCCGGCGCATAAACCACTAAACATATATGTCAAAAGAATAATTCTACTCACTTTTATACCCGAAAATCTGCTTGCTATAGGATTTATACCTATCGATTTTATAAAAATACCTAGTGCCGTACATTTGACAATTAATATACTTATAACAAATACACTAGCAGCAATTAAAATTGAAAAAGGTAATTTTAAAAATGGTATATAACCTCCACCTAAGAAATAATAAGGCTCATAATATATGGTAATTATTTGACCTTCAGTAATAAGTTGAGCTATACCTCTTCCTGAAACCATAAGTATAAGTGTTGCTACAATTGGCTGAATACCTAGCTTAGATACCAAAAACCCATTCCAAGTACCTAAAATCAAAGAAATCAAAAGAGCTACCAATATAGCAATAAAATAAGAATTTTCAGGTACAGATTCTCCCCCAATCAATCTTGCAGATATCGCTCCAGATATTGCAAATACTGAACCTACTGAAATATCTATTCCTTTTGTTGCAATAATCATAGTCATTCCAATAGAAATCAACAGTAAAGGTGTAACATTTTTTAATATATCAATAGGTATACCATAAAAATTACCTTCCTTTATTGTTATTTTAGTAAATCCATCTATAAAAATACTGTCAAAAACAAATATTAATATCAATGCAGTTAAAGGCCAAAATATTTTACTTGTATAAACTTTCTTCAATAATTTCAAATCATTATTTATTTCTATTGATCCCATATCAATTCTTACCTCCTGCCAGAGTTTTCATTATTAAGTATTCATTTATGTCTTCATCAAATAATTCATCTATTTTACTTCTATCCCTTAAAACAATCATACTTGTACAACATCTTATTAATTCTTCCAATTCTGATGATATAAACATAACTGCCATACCTTCTTTTGCAAGATTAATTATCAATTTTTGGATTTCTGCTTTAGCACCTACATCAATTCCTCTTGTAGGTTCGTCCAAAATTAATAACACTGGCTCTGTCAATAACCATCTGGCAAGTATTACTTTTTGTTGATTGCCTCCACTTAAACTCTTTACTACTTGATTCTGATTACTGGTTTTTATATTCAATAAATCAATATATTTTTTTGCAATTTTATCTTGTTCTGATTCCTTAATATATTTAAAAACTCCTCTTTTTGATTGTAGTGCAAGAATTATGTTTTCTTTTACAGATAAATCTTCAATAATTCCTTCTGTTTTTCTATTTTCAGGACATAATGCAATGGAATTTTTTATTGCCAACTGGGGATTTTTAATATTAATTTTTTTGTCTTCAATAAACATTTCACCACAGTCTTTCTTATCTATTCCAAATAAAAGTCTTGCAACTTCTGTTCTTCCTGAACCAAGTAAGCCAGCTAAGCCAAGTACTTCACCTTTTTTAATAAACATATTAATTGGATTTACACTAAATTTCTTTCCTAATCCTTTTGTTTTTATAAATAAATTCTTAATATCTGATGAATTTTCTTTTTCTTTTACTTTTTTAAGTGTTGATAATTCCTCAAACTCTTTTCCTAACATTTTTGAAATCAATTCTATTTGCGTTAATTTTCTAGTTTCATATTCTCCAACTAATTCACCATTTCTCAAAATAGTAATTTTATCACTTATTCTATATACCTGATCTAAAAAATGAGTAATAAATATTATTCCTATTCCTTTTGATTTTAAAATATCAATTACTTCAAATAATTTTATAACCTCACTTTTATCAAGACTTGATGTAGGCTCATCTAGAATTAAAATTTTAGTTGAATCAAAATAGAAAGCTCTTGCTATAGCAACCATTTGTTGTATTGCTAGAGAATAACTTTCAAGTTTTTTTGTAACATCAATATCAATATTAAGATTTTTTAATGCTTTACTAGCAGATAACTCAACTTCATTCCAATTAATCATTCCAAATTTCTTAGGTTCACGACCAATCATAATATTTTCTGCTACAGATAAATTCATACACAAGTTTATCTCTTGATATACAGTACTAATACCAAGTTTTTCAGCTTGTATGGGACTCTTTACTAATATTTTTTTATCATTTAAAACAACCATTCCTGTTTCAAAAGTTTCAACACCTGTTAAAAGCCTTATTAGTGTAGATTTTCCTGCACCATTTTCTCCCATTAATGCATTTACTTCACCTTTTTTAAGATTAAATTCAACATTATTTAAGGCCTTAACTCCAGGAAATGTCTTGCTTATATTTTTCATTGTTAGAATATTGTTATCAGACTTCATACATGATATCCCCTTCTGTTTATCTAAAAAAATAAACACGCCAATTGTATATTTATAATGACAATAAATTTTATATTAAATAGGGACATATTAATTCAATTGATTATGAATTTATATGCCCCTAATATATTAGGATTACATTATGCGATTTTAATATTTTCTACTCGGTAACATATCTTCCGCTATTTCTGCTGGAAATACACCTTCTTTTACTACTATTCTTTTATCAATTTCCTTACCATTTAAATATTTCTTAGCAGCTTCCATTAGTTGAGGTCCAAGAAGAGGATTACATTCTACTGTACAATTAATTTTTCCATCTATCATAGCTTCAAATGCACCTTTAACAGCATCAATTGATACAATAACTATATCTTCTCCTGGCTTTAACCCAGATTCTTCTATTGCTTGTATGGCACCAAGTGCCATATCATCATTATGTGAAAATAATACATTTATTTTATCTTTATTTTTAGATTTTAGGAAAGATTCCATTACTTCCTTTCCATTTGCTCTTGTAAATCCAGCTGTTTGTGACTCTATTATTTTATAATTTGATTCTTTTCCTATTACTTCTTCAAACCCTTTTTTCCTATCTATTGCTGGAGCTGAACCTACTGTACCTTGTAATTCTGCAATGTTAATACTCCCATTTAAACCTAAGTCTTCACTATTTTCTATTAACCAATTAGCAGCTTTTCTTCCTTCTTCTACAAAATCTGATCCAATAAGTGAAATGTATAATGATTCATCTGCCTCAATTGCTCTATCTGTTAAAATTACTGGTATATTATCTTTTTTAGCTTCTTTTAAAACTGTATCCCACCCTGTTTCAATAACTGGCGAAAATGATATAATATCAACTTTTTGTGCTATAAAACTTCTAATTGCTTTAATTTGGTTTTCTTGTTTTTGCTGTGCATCTGCAAATTTTAACTCAATTCCTGAATCTTTTGCACTTTCTGTAATAGATTCTGTATTTGCTGTTCTCCATTCACTTTCTGCACCTATTTGTGAAAATCCCATTATAATTTTATCATCTTTATCACTATTAGAACCATCATTCCTATCTTTACAAGCAGTTAGCGATAATATTGAAAAAATTAATAAAGTATTAATCATAAGTCTAGATAATCTCTTCACCTAATTATCCCCCATTAAGTTATTGATAAATATAGTATAAATAACATAATAATCAATTAATTTCAATATTTTTGAATTAATTACAAAAAACATTTATATCTTCTAATAATATATACATCGTAGTCAGATTATATCAATAATTTATATATAAATCATTACATTATCTTTTGTTTTTTGTACAATATTTTCTTGATTTGAATTCTTATTATTTTTGTCCATAATAAGAATTATCTCCATGTTTTCTCAAAAAATGCTTATCCAATAATTCTTTATCTATTGATCCAATATCAGGATTTATACTTTTTGAATAATATGCCATCATAGCAATTTCCTCTAAAACTACTGAATTGTGTACAGCTGTTTCAGCATCTTTTCCCCAACAAAATGGTCCATGATTTCTTATTAAAACTCCAGGCATATTTTTATAGTTAATATCTTTAAATGTTTCAATTATCAAATCACCTGTTTTTAATTCATAATCATTATTTATCTCTTCAGTATCTAATTTTCTTGAACATGGAACACTTCCATAAAAATAATCTGCATGTGTAGTACCTAAAGCAGGAATAGAAATTCCAGCCTGTGCCCATATTGTTGCCCAAACAGAATGGGTATGAACAATACCTCCGATACCAGGAAACTTTTTATATAACACAATATGTGTTTTAGTATCTGAAGAAGGGTTCAAATTACCTTCTACTATATTTCCTTCCATATCAACTACCACAAGATCATCTTTAGTTAACTTTTTATATGGAACACCGCTCGGTTTTATGACGATTAAATCTGATTTTCTGTCTATTCCACTAACATTTCCCCATGTAAATTTAACTAAACCATGTAAAGGTAAACTTAAATTTGCATCCAACACCTTTTTTTTGAGTTTTTCTAGCATATTAACACCTCTTAAATTTATAATTTAGAATATTAATTCTATACTTATTAAGTCTAAATTATAAAAATACCATATGTCTATATAATCATAATAAATATTACTCCTATATTTCCATTTCACTAAAATTACTTTTAGTATCTAATTTAGGATAGCCTAAAAAATAATATCAAATTCTTTTCGTCTGAAATTCTCTTAAATCATACGAATTCATACTCAAAAATTGGAGTTTATTTTTTGGCTATCCTTTAAAGGCAGATGAAGAATAAACATTTTGTTATACATTATCAAATATTTATTTGATAATATATAGATTATTTTTTGAAAAATGTTAATATTTTTTTTATCTATTATAAAATTATATATTCAAAATAGAATTATATAT
>JBDMZA010000280.1:0-7478 GCA_039770155.1 Clostridiales bacterium | reverse complement strand
TCAAATTTAAAAAATCTGAGAATTCTCAAAATCACAATTTAAAATGAAGATTTATTTTCTAGATGTCCCTAAATTGTCTCCTGTACATATTTCAAACTAACAAATTCACTTTTTTTTGTAGGTGCAACTTTAATTTGAAATTCAATTTTATTATCTTTTACATTATAATTTTTAATTTCTGTTAAAAATGCTTCTTTAGGACTATTTCCTGCCAAAACACCCTTTCTCCAAATATCCGTTAAATACAAATCAATAGTATTTTTCACTTTAATCTGGAGTTCTTCACTGTTTTTATTTATTGACGCCCATTTTAAGTTCTTTCCTATTGATTTAATAATAAATATTATTAATCTTTTTTCATTAATATATTCACATTTATCTTCTTTACCTAAAGTTCTGTAACACCATAGTCTTATACCTTGTCCTGCAAAAGAACGAATTAAATTAATTCCCTTAGTTTCCAAGAGGTCATACTCATTTCTATTATAGTTATGGTTAAGACCAATTGTGTTTTTAATTATTTCATTGACAGGTGCCTTATGAACCCCTCTTTGAATATCTGTTCTTGAATAAATTCCAAGTACTGATCCAGATGGAGGAATTGATATATTTTTCTTACACAAAGGGTCAAATATTTTAATCCAGGGATGATAAACAGCTGCAAAATCAGAATTAAAAAGTTCTTTATAATTTTGTAATTCAAAGGAATTATTTTTTTCATTTGAAATATCTAATACAGCTATTTTATTAGCATACATTTCGCAATGCTCAATAAGTTTCTTTTGAACTTCAACATCTGAAACACCGGGAATAGATAAAACACTTACCTCATCATTATCAATAAATGAATTAATACCTGTCTCTTTGTTTATATTGTTATCCCCAATAAAATTTTCAGGATAGATTTCTGATATATCTCCATTAGAACCACCTTTTAGATACATAGTGGTTTCACTTTCTTTTTTTAAATTTGTTATAAAAACAAATGGATCTTTAACCCTGTCTATTTTTCCATAATCAATTTCAACATTTATTATCTTAGAACTCTTTAAAACACTTTCCACAAAGTTTAATGAATTTTTATTTAATGATAATTTTTCAAAAACTTCTACACTATCTTCATATTTTATTTCCAGTCTAAACTCACATGTTTGTAAATATTTTATTGAATCTGATTCATTATCTATTACATTTCCTCTTAAACTACTTTTTAATTCAACAATATCATTTTCTAAAGAAATTATTTTATTATATTTACATATATCATTCTCAACAAAAGCTACAATATCACCAACATTAAATCCATTTCTGTTTGACAATCTAAATTTCTTATTATTTATCTTTTCTACTATCTTTGTTCTTGCTTTTGAATCTTTTGAAATTTTCACATTTATTTTATTTCCCCATGTCCCTGGATTTACTGCTTTAAGTTTTACAACTTGTCTTTTTCTTTCCGAATTCACAGATGCTTTTGCATTCTTTGGTATTACTCTCATAACTTGACAATACAATCCGCCATTTGCAAAAAATTGTTCCACAGTATATGACAAATATCGATAATTGCCAAATTCCTCTTCTGTTAAATATCCACCGAATTTTCTAAAAAAATCTGTTATACTAGTTACTTTTAATGGTTTACCTTCTACAGGTCCCTTTTGTGCTAATCCAATAAAACCTGCAGTACCAGTATTTGCATTTTTAAAAGGTCTTGTCCCCATTTCAAATTCTTCAATATATGATTCTGAAGATAAATAATTGAGCATATTTACTCGATTTCTTTTATACCTGAAAATTGTTCGAAAAAATATTTTCTAATTCCATCAGTATTATATGAAATCGATTCCCTCCTTTCTAGAACATATTAGTATGTTTTATTATAAAAAAATCTAGCTTAGTAGAATCTAAAAAATAATACCGAATTCTTTTCGTCTGAAGTTCGCTTAAATCATAGGAATTCATACTCTAAAATTAAAGTTTATTTTTTGATTCTGCCTTATTCAAATTAAAGAATACTCTATAATTATTATCTCTAATTTAAATCTATATTAAATATAGAATTACAAATTAAAAACCATAACTACTTTTGAAAATATTAAAATACATAAATTACAACATAAAAATTGTCCAATTAAAACTTTATATTATAAAATTTTGCTACTTGAGAATTAATAAGATAAGAAGAGCCTAAAAAATAAAATTACATTCTTTTTTTTGAAAATCACTAGAAATTTAAATCCATTGGCACTCAATAGAAGAATTTATACTAGCCAACTATGTGATTTAGTATTTTGAAATGTAGATTTATTTTTTGGATACCCTAAGTAATTATGGTTTATAATTCTTAATTTTTTCTTCACTTGATATATCGTCTCTTTCATAAAAATTCTTAATACTAAAAATCAACTGTTTTTATAATTATTTAGAAACAATCTCTAGTAATAAATTAACTGATTTTAGTAATTATTTTTTTTCAATTTTTTATTAATCCGATCTCTTCTATACTTTAAATCTTTCAAATATAATTTTCTCATAGCATTAAACTTTAATACATCTTCTATTGCCCTATCTACTATCTTTAAAGCTGTATTATAATCTTTTTCTTTATGCTCATAAAATTTTGCCAAATCAATCATTGTATTTATTGTAGGTAAATCAGATACTTTTATTATCTTATTTAAACACAATCCCATATTTTTGTAATCTTTTTCTTTTCTATATAAATTAACTAATTTTTTATAAGCTTCAACTTTTATATACTTATTCTCTGAAAGTGTACAATGTTTAAAAATATCCTTAGCTCTATTAAAATTTAATCTTTTTTCATATATATTACCAACTCCAATAATTTCATACCAATCAAAAGAGTTAATTATAGGATCTTCACAAATATCAATAATTTTGACTAATAATGTAATCATTGACAAAATATCTATTTCATTATGTTCTATAACTCTTTTCATATTTATACCATCTCTTGTTTGAAGATACTCAAAATATAATTTTGGTATAAACATTCCCGGTATGTCATTATTTCTTCTAATATTTAATATATTTTCTTCAATCGAAGCTAATCTACAACTTTCAAGTTTTTTATTCCATATATTTCTTGAAATATGTAATAGATCCAAATGTAAAAAATTTTTATCATTTATTTTAACTCTGTTTAATAATAATCTGGTATTTAAAAGATTCCAATCAAAAGCTTTTCCATTAAAAGATACTAAAATTTCATAATTTGATACTATATCCAAAAATTCATTTAACATTGCAGGTTCTTGATCATAGTCTTTTAAAAAAAATTGTTTTAATATAAAATTACCTTCAAGAAAATAACCGATTCCAACTAAAAATGCAATTGTACCTGTTCCAGAACTTAATCCAGTTGTCTCAGTATCCAAAAATAACATTTTTTCAATATCAATATTTTCATTACAACTTAATAATAAATTTACAATTTCTAAATCGATTTCATAAATTCTATTTAAATTAATTTCTCCATGATTATAATCATTTGAGAAAATAGTCTTTCTTAAAAAACATTCTCCAAAATCATTAGCAAGATACTCTCCATTAATTAAATTATCAATATCTTTATTTAAATTTATTGATTTATTTTTTTTTGTTACTTTTTCAATAAAACTTCTCTTATCACTATTTTCAATATGCTTTTTTAATTTACCTATAAAATCCATACTATTCACCCAATATCATATTTAACATTTCAATCGTAATATTTTTAGGATTATCATCCTCTGCAAAATCATTTAATGGTCCTATACATGAAGGACAACCATATTCACACTTACACTGTTTTACCATATTTATTGACGTTTTAAAAATTTCTTTATGTAAGTTATATAATTTATCACTAAAACCAATACCACCAGGATAAGAATCATATATAAACAAAGTAGGTTTTTGTGTAAAAATTGATCTTACATTATATACCACCTTTATATCTTTTGGATCACACATAAGATAAATTGGTGCTGAATTTGAAACTATATTAGCTAAACCAATTAATCCATTTTGTATCTTTGTTTTAGAATATTTAATTTTAATTTCATCTGGAAAGCTTACCCAATAAGAAGTTGTATGCATTTCCAATTCAGGTAATTCAACAGGTCCATATCCAATATTTTCATGAGTGTATAGTTTTATCTTTTTAAACATATTAACAATAGCACTTACAACCACTTCTCCTGAATACTTACAAATTCCTTTTTCTTCTAATTCTTTGAACACATCAATTACTTTAAGATCAACTGCCAAATTTGCATCAGTATAATAATCTACATTAACCTTTCTTACATAAGCCTTTTTATTATCAAAATCTAATTCTTCTACTTGATACTGCTGACCTTCATGGATATAAATAGCCTCCTCATGTATTAACATTGGAGCACTAAAACGATCTGTTTCACCTATTACTATGTGTTTTGGATTGCTTATATCTATTATTATAAAATTTTCGTTAGAAGCACTTCTTAGAGATACTTCCGAGGCTGGAAATACATCGGTCATCCAATACCATCTGTTTTTAATATTTCTTAATATCTTTGCTTCTTGCATATATTCCAAAATCTCTTTAGTTGTTTCAACACCAAATTTTTCACTTTCTTCAAATGGCAATTCGAAAGCAGCACATTTCATATGATTATATAAAATAGAAAGATTTTCAGGATTAATTAATCCATTTTCAGGATTACTTCCTAAAAAATAATCCGGGTTATTTATAATATATTGATCCAATGGACTTGATCCTGCTACCACAAATGTTGCAGCTACACTATTTCTTCTCCCTGCTCTTCCAGCTTGTTGCCATGTACTGGAAATCGACCCTGGATATCCACATATAACACATGCTTCTAGGTTACCTATATCAATTCCTAATTCTAGAGCATTTGTACTAACTACACCTGTAACATCTCCCGATCTTAATCCCTTTTCAATTTCTCTTCTTAATTTAGGTAAATAGCCACCTCTATAACCTCTTACTTTTTTATCATTTTTTATTTTTCCAAAATTTACATCTTTTAAATATGTGACTAAAACCTCTACATTAAGTCTACTCCTTGTAAAAACAATAGTTTGAATATCATTTATTATTAAGTTTTTCGCTAAATTTTTAGCTTCTAATACACTACTTTTTCTTATTCCCAATTGTTTATTTAGTACAGGAGGATTTATGAAAACAATATGTTTAGCACCTGAAGGTGAACCATTGTCATCAATTAATTTAATATTTCTCCCTATTATTTTACTTGCTAATTCATGTGGGTTTGCAATTGTTGCAGAACAACAAATAAATTTTGGATTTGAATTATAGAAATTACAAATTCTGATTAATCTTCTGATTACATTTGCCAAATTACTTCCAAAAACACCTCTATAATGGTGTATTTCATCAATTACAATATATTTCAAATTTTCAAAAAGTTTTGTCCATTTTGTATGATGAGGTAAAATTCCACTATGAAGCATATCTGGATTTGTTATTACAATATGACCTGCCTGTCTAATAGCTTTTCTTGCTGAATTTGGAGTATCACCATCATATGTATAGGTTTTAATATCTTCGCCAACATCATTTATTAGTCCATATAATTCAGATGTCTGATCCTGAGAAAGGGCTTTTGTTGGAAACAAAAAAATAGACCTGGATTCATTATCATTTAATATTTCATTGATAACAGGTATATTATAACACAAGGTTTTACCTGATGCTGTAGGTGTTACTATTACAACATCATCTCCATTATTTATATTATCTATTGCTAATATCTGATGTGAATATAGTTTACTCACACCTCTTTTTTTTAAAGCTTCTACAATATTACTATTTACATGCTTTGGAATATCTCCATATTTTGCTTCTTTTTTTGGAATTTCTACCCATGATGTAATTATTTCTTTATTGTCATTTTTAAATTTTTGCAAAAACTGTTCTAAATTCATTAATATACCAACTTCCTAAAAGAACTCTCGTTTGTATTATACAATAAATTTTCATTAAAAAAATAAAATAATAATTTATTTCAAATTCAATCTAAGGGATATCCAAAAAATAAACTCTACTTCTCGAGTATGAATTCGCATAATTTAAGCGAACTTCAGACGAAGAGAATTCGGTACTATTTTTTAGGTTCTCCTAATTACTATTTTATTGTTTAGGAAGTTGATTTTATTTTTTCGATCTTTTTAAGTTTTTTATTGTGATTCTCTAAAATGCTTTTTTTAGTTTCAAAATCTTTATTTTTCTTGTAGAAATTAATTTTTAAATAAACAAATATATAAGCAAAGGATAGATACATAATTGTAAAAACATATGAATACTGATTAATAATTTTAACATAATGACTTTTGGGTAAAAACTCATATAAATCATTTAGTAATACCGTAACTGCTAATATATTTGATACCAAAAATACCATATATATTAATATTTTATTTCTATTAAATAATTTTATAAAGATAATTAATATAAAATAACCTAGTACTAAAAATATACCACTTCCCATTATTGATTTAAATAAAATATATCCAATAAAGATATTAGAAAGTGCAAAAGTTGTAGTTAAAAAAGTTATACTAAGTTTGGCTTTTTTAGAATTAATTGTTCTCAATCCAAGTACTATTATAATAGCTAGTGCAATATTTATCATATTAAATCCACCTGTAGTAATTATATATGAACAGTAATTTAGGTATAATCAAAATTTTATAAAATAACTTTTTTCTTAAAGCATTGATAGTTTAAGAAATTTTCAAAAAGTTAACTAGTTTATTTTTTTGATTACGCTTATTATATCAAAAAGTAAAAAAAACATGTAATAGTTTCAACAAGAGACATTCAAATATAAATTAAAATTTATTTTATCTAATTTTTAAAAATTAGAGTTTTTATATAAACAATCCCAATATAGATTCATAATTTAATATTAATAAGATGATTCCAACAATGAATGCTACTTTTATAGCAAGTGAAAACAATTTTTTAACTATCATGAATCCAATTGATACAACAGCTATTACTATAACCGCTGGTATTATAAAATTTGTTAATGTATTACCACCCTCTGAACTTTGAGCAAAAGTAATTGAATAATATGTAAAACTTAAAAGGAATGATAATATAATTGAATAAATCTTTTTCATAATAACCTCCATTTAAAATAAATTAAAAGATTTCAAATAAATTAAATTTAAATTTATTTTGAATTAATTATATATTATATTAATATTTCAGTATAGTCAAAATATTTATAAAAAGCTAATAAATGATACGTAAAATAAAATTAGTATACAATTTATATACTAATTTTATTTTTGATAAAGAATAATCAAAAATTTCATAATACAATTTTTTTCTGAAACTACTAATACTTTAACGGATTTTAAAAAATAAATTATACTTCATATTTTTAATTTTACAAATTACTTGAAAGCAGTGTTGTTTTAATATCTTTGATATTATT
>JBDMZA010000279.1:0-6589 GCA_039770155.1 Clostridiales bacterium | reverse complement strand
GTGCGAATTCATACTCGAGAATTAGAGTTTATTTTTTGGCTATCCCTAAGACATAATCAAAAATTTCATAGGATAATTTTTTTCTAAAAATACCGAATTATTTTTGCTTGAAATTCTCTTAAATCATATGAATTCATATTTGGGAATTAGGATTTATTTTTTGGATATTTCTTGGGGAAATATATAAAGTAGAGTATTTGGTTATTTAATTTTATTTAGGGGGTATATCTTGAAAAAAATCATACTTTCTGGAGTTGTATTTATAGCCTTAGCAGTATCAATTTATTTTGTATATGCTATTTTTATTGTAAATGATGATAAAGTTGATTTGTTTAATGATGAAGCAAATAATATTGTTATTGAAGCAGATTTAATTGAAGGAAATTCAAATTCAATCATTGAAAAAGACCAAATAATGATTAATGTTGATTTCGCTAAAAAGCATATAGACCCATATATTTTATGGGATAGTGTTGAAAAAAAAGTTACTGTTACAACATCAGAAAAGGTTATTAGAATGAAAATAGGAGAATTACAAGCTTTTGTCAATAATAAACCTGTTAAAATCAATTCGGCAACAAAAGAAATAAAAGGAAAAGCTTATGTTCATTTCGATTTTTTAAAAGATTTTTATAACATTAAATATGAATATATAAAAGAGAATAATGTTATTGTTATTGATTTTATAGATAAAGATGAACAATATGGTAAGATTATTGAAGATGAGGCATTTATTAGAAAAGGAATGTCAAAAAGACAGCCCATTGTTAAAACATTAAAGGGAAATATACTTAAAGATAAAGTCAAAATATTTAAAGAATATAAAAAATGGTATAAAGTTCGAGCAGAAGATGGCTCAGTAGGATATATAGATAAGAAATTTGTCAAAAAGGAAAAGAAAATTACTAATAAAAGTAATGATAAAAAAGATAAAACCCAAAGTGATGAAAGTAAGGAAAAGATAAGTATTGCATGGCATGCTATCTATAATAACTCAAAAGATATTCCTGTTAATAAGAAAATAGATGGATTGGATATTTTGTCACCAACATGGTTTGAGGTGAAGGATTCTAATGGCAATTTAAATGTAAGAGCCAATAAAGAATATGTTGATTCGGCTCATAGTAAGGGATATAAAATATGGGCTCTACTTGCCAACAATTTTAAAGATAAAGAATCTACACATAAGCTTTTATCAAGTACAAATGCAAGAGAGACTTTGATATCTGAATTGCTTATATATTCGAGTATGTATAGTCTAGATGGAATAAATGTTGATTTTGAAAATGTGTTTTCTGAAGATAAGAATAATTTAAGCCAATTGATGAGAGAAATGACTCCTATTTTAAGAGAACAGGGTTTGAAAGTATCAATTGATGTTAATTTAGCTGAAGTTTATGATAGAAAAGAACTTTCTGAAACTGTTGATTATTTAGTCCTTATGGCTTATGATCAACATTGGAAAAATGGTGGTAAAGTGGGTTCAGTTTCTCAATACAAATGGGTTGATAGTCTTCTTGATGGTTTAATTAAAAATGAAAAAATTTCTTCTGATAAAATAGTATTAGGAATACCTTTTTATACAAGAAATTGGAGTGTTTCAAATAAAAATGGCTATGAATCATTGATTGATTCTGAAGCTTTTTCCATGGAGAAAAGTATGGAAATAGTTGAAAAAAATAAGGCGAAAATAAAATGGGATAAGGAAAGTGCACAATTTTATTCGCAATATTCAAAAAATGGTTTAACATTTAAAATGTGGTTAGAAGAGCAAAACTCAATAAATTGGAAATCATCTTTAGTTCATAAATATAATTTAGTTGGTACAGCAGCATGGAAAATTAATTTTGAAGTTGATCCAGTTTGGGATGTACTATATAAAAACTTAAAAATTATAAAAAATTATAAAGAATGGGAGGAAAAGAATTCAGATAATATTTATGAATTGGTTATAACAAAAAAATATTCTAACTGATTATTCGACAATATACTACTAATAAATTTTAAGTAAAAGAAAGTTATTTATTGAAAAAAAACTAATTTATAGAAAGAAAAGAGTGAAAAACAAAAGTAATGATAATGTAATAATATTGTAATAGACTAGTGTTTGGAGATTATTTTTCGAATCAATGACCCTTGGGGCTTGATTATATCAAACAAATAAAATGTATATAAATGATTATTGTGTAAAATATATACATGTTTTTATGTTATAATAATATATATTATAAAACAAATCTTGACAATTGATATATTTAGTTTTATAATTATGGCTAGATAATTTTAATTTGATTTTTTTTTACTTACTAAAGCTATTTCAATCCAATATATAACTTTGTAAAATATTTAGCTATTATATTTCCTTACTATAATTTGAAAGTTATTGTTTGGAATTTTTAGTGCTTGTTGTTTATATAGAAGTATAAAATTTTATTAGTAAAGGAGAGGCTTCAATATGACAAATAAAGAAGTTCCGTTGACTTATGAAGGCCTTAAAAAATTAGAACAAGAACTTGAATTTTTAAAAGGTACTAAAAGAAGGGAAATTGCTGAACGTATAAAACAAGCCCTTTCATTTGGTGATATTTCTGAAAATTCTGAATATGATGAGGCGAAAAATGAACAGGCTCAGATTGAAGGTAGAATAAGTCAAATTGAATCTATGTTGAAAAGAGCAAAATTAATTGTTGAGGATGAGGTTGATACTGATAAGGTTAGTTTGGGCTCAAAAGTTAAATTATTGGATATGGAATTTGATGAAGAAGTTGATTATCAAATTGTGGGATCAACAGAAGCAAATCCAAGTGAATCAAAAATATCAAATGAATCACCTGTTGGTAAAGCACTTATTGGAAAAGCTGTAGGAGAAACAGTTGAAGTTAATGTACCAGATGGATCAATAAAATTTAAAGTTCTTGATATTCATAGATAAATAAAATATTCTAATTTTCGAGTATAAATTTACACGGTTCAGGCGAACTTCAGAGAAAAAGAATTTGCTATTATTTTTTAGGTTCTCTTATATATTAATAACTTCATATTATTTACTTCAATCTGAAATAATTATAAATAAGATAATAATTTAAATAGACTTATTTGATAAAAGGATCAATCTTAGCATTTTATAGTCATAGCAAATTAAGATTGTATTTCATAAATTAATGTTGTATTATATTTATAAAAATAATAATAAACAGTTTACAGGTTTGTAAACTGTTTTAATATATTTGTTTTTAATTAAAATATCCCTATATATAAATTTAGGGGAGGTAAAATATTTATGGATATTGAGAAGGCATATGAAATACTTGAACTTAAAGATAAAACAGAGGACCTGGATCAGATAGAAAAACAATATGCAAAATTGTTAAAGAAATATAAGTTTAAAGAATTAAATAAAATAGAAGATAATAAAGGTAGAAAAGATATTTCAGAAGCATATAATTTTATTATGGATTATTATGGTATGGGATTGAAAGATCCTAAGGTTTATACAAAGAAAGAACTATATATGAATTTTTTGTATTATCATAAACTACATATAATTATAATTGCTTTGATTTTAGTTTTTGCAGGAACTTTTGTACATTCTGCTTTAACAAATAAAGAAGCAGATTTTAGTCTTATAGTCGAAGGCTTAGTTTCTTTGGATGTAGAAGATGCTCAGGAAGCAATTGATAAATTAGATGAAAATATTGGATTAAGTCAAGTTATTCTAATTACTTTAAATCCAGATGGCGATCCAACTGGCTATCAAGGTAATTCAATGAAGTCTACCACTTTGATGATGGCAAAAGAAGGAGATTTATACATTGTAGATGAAGAACGGTATAGATTTTTATTGAAAGATGATTTATTTGATCCCCTAAATGACTACATAGATGAAAAGAAAATTGAAGAAGATGATTTGATTAAGAAAGAAAAGGATAGTAGTGAAATAATTGGTATAAATATTACAAAAAACAAAGTTATTGAGAAATTAAAAATAAAATCATCAAGTGATCTGTATTTAGCTAAAATAAAAGGCAAACAAATAACGGAAAATGCAAAAGCTTTTTTAAAAACTTTATACAAATAATAATTAGGAGGTAAATAATGTGTCTAATGAATATAATTTAAAATATGAAATTAAGAATGATTTTATTAAAATTGAATTAAGTGGTGAAGTAGATATTTATAATACTCAAAAATTTAAAGAAGAATTCTATAATATTATTGATGATAATATTATAGATATAAAGATAGACTGTACTAATTTAGATTATATTGATAGTACAGGTTTAGGAGTGTTGGTTGGGGTATTGAAAATAGTTAAAAAGAATAAAAAAGAGATTTATATCTATAATTTAAAGGAAAACATAAAGAAATTATTTACTATAACAGGACTTGAAAAATTGTTTATAATTGAATAAGGGATATCCAAAAAATGAATTCTAGCTCTATAGTAGAAACTTGTATGACTGGTCATTTGGATTTACTTCATTGTTGTCTATGTAACCTAGATTTAGGTGAACTTCAGACAAGAAGAATTTAATATTATTTTTTAGAATATCCTAAATAAGAGGAGTTATTAATTATGAGTGCTTATGACGTTATAGAATTAAATTTGCCGTTAAAACCTGAGTATGTTAGTGTTGCAAGACTAACAACAGCTGGTATATTAAATAGAATTAAAATGGATATAGAAACTATAGAGGATGTTAAAGTTGCTGTATCTGAAGTATGTAATAAGATAATTGAGATTCAAAGTAAGATTGTAGATAAATACAATATTATTTATAATTTAAGTGATACTAAGATTGAAATATTTTTTAGGTCTGAGGATACTAAAATGAAATGTATATTTGATGGAAATGAATTAGGATTATCTCTAATTAATGCATTAATGGATGAAGTGAAGTTATGTAAAGAAGAAGGTTATATAATATCGTTTTCAAAGTCTGTTTAAGGAGTTATTGATATGGAAGATAATAACCAACCAAAAAGAAAAAAGAATTTGAATGGCGCTTTAGATGAATTATTTGACAATTATAAAATTACTAGAGATGTGAGCGTTAGAAATCAAATTGTTCAAAAATATTTATATTTGGCTGAAATTATATCTAAAAAGTTTTTAAATAGGGGAATGGATTATGAAGATATCTATCAAGTAGCTTCTATTGCTCTTATAAAAGCAGTTGAGCGGTATGATGATACAAAAGAAGTGAAATTTGTGAGTTTTGCAACACCTACAGTAGTTGGTGAAATAAAAAGATTTTTTAGAGATAAAGGTTCAGTAATTAGGGTACCAAGAAGAATTTATGAAGTATATCAAAAAGTCAATTCAGCTAAAGAAAACTTAACTCAAAAATTGCAAAGAGCACCAAAAGTAGATGAAATATCAGAATACTTAAATATAGGTTCAGAGCAAGTTCTTGAAATTATAGAATCTTGGAATGCATATAATATGCAATCTTTTGATCAAAATGTTTTTGATAATGATGATCTAGAATTGCATGAAACAATAGGTTCGGATGATAATACATTTGAAAGAATTGAGAATAGAGATTTTATAGAAAAGAGTTTAAATAAGTTTAATGAAGGTGAAAGAGAATTTATAAAAATGAGATATTTTGGCAGTAGCACACAGAAACAAATTGCTGAAAAATTTGGAGTTTCTCAAATGTATATCTCAAGACTTGAAAGAAAAATTTTAGAAAGATTTAGAAGTATTTTATCAAGATAGAAAAAAATATACCTGCATATAAATTATTTAAAATGTAGATTTTAAAATAAATTGAATTACAATTAATTTCTTCAATATAAAACAAGTAATATCATTGTAGTGTGTAGTTATACATAAAGTGTTTCAAGCTTGATATGAGGGGTAAATAACTTGTGAATTGTAATTCATGAGTTATTTTTAATATATACATATATAAATTTAAAAAAATAAAAAAAGGAAGTATTCTTATGTGCAAACTTGTATTTAGTGTATTTAGAGATTTACATGGCATAAGAAAGGCTGTACATGCAACTGTGAATTTTATAAAATCTAATTATTCCAATGTTAGTGATAACTTTATATTTGAAGTAAAAATTATATTGAATGAACTTTTATCTAATTCTATGCGTTATAGTTATAGAAATGATTTAAATTGTATTGCTACAGTGATTGTAGGTATAACCTTTGATATGAAAATATATATAGTAATAAAAGATTACGGTGATGGATTTGACTACATGAAGATCTTCAATAAATGCGAAGATATTGATTTATGTATTGATAGTATTAAAGAATCAGGTAGAGGTATTTTATTAGTTAAAAATTTATCTGATGATATAAAGTTTTGTAATAAGGGCAACAAGATAGTCATAATCAAGAAGCTAATAACTCAATGTAATATGAAAAACAAAATAAATGAATAATTTTTATAAAAAAAATAAAAAAGTAGTTGACAGATAATAAAGAGCATGTTAATATAACAAAGTCGCCTCAAGCAGTAGCGACAAAGAAATATAGGACTTTGAAAAGTGAACAGTGTAGAAAAGAATTAGACTCGTCAATAAAATGATAAGTAATTCAAGATACAAAATAAATGAGCTTGAC
>JBDMZA010000278.1:0-2789 GCA_039770155.1 Clostridiales bacterium | reverse complement strand
ATTACTTCTTTAGATGCATACCAACTATCTGTCAGTAAAATATCTAATTTTATTAATTTACTGACTTCTTCAATGATTTTTAATGCTATATCTATCTTACTCGATGTATTTTTACCATACAATATCATATCAAAAGGAAATTATTTCTTTCCACATTTCAAAATACAGCAACAATTTGATGTTCATATAAAGTTTTTCTATCAGTGTGTGAAAAATGAAATTCTCCTCTCTTAACTGGACTAAGTTTAATTCTATACTAAAATCTTATCATTTGCTAAGCCAAAACCTAAGTCACTTATAAATCTTAATCCTATCTACATGTGAAGCAAGGCAAACGCATATGTTTTATCACACTCTTTACAATAATTCATTAAAAATTCCTCCCTTAAGGTTTGTTTAAAAATTAGGTATCCATCTAATATCATTATATTTAAAGACCATAAATATTTAATGTAAACTGATTAATTAGCTACAATGTTTTTAGCTTTAAAAAGACAGATTTTACATTGCATTGTGAATTAGAATAGACTCAACGTAATGTAAATTAAAGATGAAATGTTCGAGAAAAACTCTATCTTGACTTGATTTTATATCTGTTATATTATATATATAACAGATATAAAATGTATAATGTTGAAAGTGAGATGATAAGGATGATTCTAAATCTTGATTTTGAATCAGAGATACCAATATATCAACAGTTAAGGTCGCAGATTATTGAAGGAATAGCTATGAAAAAGTTAAAGCCAGGTGAAACACTGCCATCTGTAAGACAAATGGCTTCTGATATTGGTATTAATATGCATACTGTTAACAAAACCTATACATTGTTAAAACAGGATGGTTTTATAACAGTACATAGGCAAAAAGGTGTTACAGTCAATAAGATGAACAAAAGTATGCTTACAGATGAATATTTAAGCAGGTTAAAACAGAATTTAAGAATACTTATAGCTGAAGCTGCTTGCCGTGGAGTTAATAAAGATAATTTTACTGAAACTTCATTAGAAATTTTTAGTTATTTGAAGAAAGGTGAGTGATTATAGTATGTTAATAAAAATTTTTATATTTATTGTAACTTATTTACCAATATTAATTCTTATGGGGATAATCCCTTATTTGACACGGAAAACAGAATGTTTTGGATATACAATTCCAATGGAAGCTCATAAGAGTAACAAACTAAAAATGTTAAAATCATCTTATAGAAATAAAGTATTTATTTTTGGAGGTATATTATTTATAGTTTTTATTGCTGCAATTGTTTTTATAACCAGTGAATTTATATATTCCATAATTTATATAATTGGAATTTTATTGGGACTTGCTTTAGGTGTAGTATTTTATTTAGAAGGGCGAAAAAAAGTTGCAATACTAAAGCAATCAGAAGAGTTTTCTTTATCTGATAAATCACAAAAAATTATTATAGATACAGGATTTAGAAATAAAAAAATACTTGTATCACCATTGTGGTTTTTAACATATATTTTTGTTATTGTTGCAACAGTAATATATATGTTTGTGGCTTTTGATAAGATACCAGAAAAACTTCCTCTGCAAATTGATTTAGATGGTAATGTTACCAACTATATGAGTAAAGAAAATGCAATGGTATTTTTCCCCTGTATGCAAATTTTTCTCAGCATAATGTTTATATTTTTATATTGGATGATTGGAAAAAGTAAGCAACAACTTGATCCAGCAAGGGCAAAGATATCAATAGAGCAGAATAGAATCTTCAGATATGTTTGGTCAGTGTATATATTAGTAACTGGTTTATTAATAAATAGTTTATTTTCTATTTTTCAATTTTATGCTATAAATGAAAAAATGAACAGTAAAAGTTTATTAGTTGTAAATGTTGTATTATTAGTATTAGTTTTATTTAGTGCAATTGTATTGTCTATATATACAGGTCAGGGAGGAAATAGAATTAGGATTAAAGGTGTAGATAGTGAAGAAGTAAGAAAAATAATGAAAGATACTACGATAATAAGGGATAGCGATGATCATTGGAAATTAGGTGTGTTTTATTACAATCATGATGATCCTGCACTTTTTGTAGAAAAGAGATTTGGAGTAGGTTGGACATTGAATTTTGCAAATAAAATTGCTATATCAATATTTGTTGGAATAATAGTACTTTCTATAATAATTTCTATAGTATCAGTAAATTTGAAATAATGAAATAAATTATATATAAAAAATAGTTATGATGTATTTAAATTGAAATATATCATAACTATTTTTATAATTCATGAACCATATAATATTTCATTACACCTCCAAAACAATTTTTTTCTAAAAATATCAATGGTTTAACGAATTTTCAAAAAAAGTTGACTAGTTTATTTTTTGATTCTACCTAAGATGATTTATTAAGATATTCTATAATTTAATCCTCTACATATTCAAATAATTCTCCAGGTTGACAATCGAGTATTTTACAAATAGAATTCATTGTCACAAAACGGATGCCCTTCATTTTCCCAGTTTTCAAATTTGAAAGATTTACATTTGTCATATTCACCTTTTCTGCTAATTCATTCAGTGACATTTTTCTGTCCGCCATAATTCGATCTAATCTAATGATAATAGCCATATTTATCTCCATTCTTTTCTTCAAAAATAATTCTTAGAATAACCTAAAAAATAATATCGATTTTTTAAAATCGGATTTATTTTTTTGTCATTACTTAGGGATATCCAAAAAATAAACTCTAATTCTCGAGTATGAATTCGCATGATTTAAGCGAACTTCAGACGAAAAGAATTTGGTATTATTTTTT
>JBDMZA010000277.1:0-8538 GCA_039770155.1 Clostridiales bacterium | reverse complement strand
ATATGGAGTGGTGAATATGATTAATATTGCAATTTGTGATGATGATTTGCCAACAACAGAATTAATTGAAAGATTAATTCTGGATAATCAAAAATATTTTCCAGAAAAAATAATCGTTTCTATATTTTTTTCAGGTGAAAGTTTTTCGAAATCTATTGAAAATGGTTGTCCATTTGATATTATTTTTATGGATATTGAAATGAAAAAGGTTAATGGTATTGAGGCAGGACAAAAGCTTAGAGTAGATAATGAGAATGACATTGTTCATATCATATATGTTTCAAGTTATGAAAAATATCATTTGAAACTTTTTGATGTTCAACCATCTGGTTTTATAAAAAAGCCAATTTGCAAAGATATATTTAATAATAAATTAAACTCAATAATAAAAAAAGTACTTAACAAAAAAGCTCAAGGGAAAATAAATTTTTTGTCTGTAGAAAAAAAGGGTAAAACTATACTGATTCCATTTAGGGATATTATTTATTTCGAAAGTAAGACAAGAATGATTTTCCTTTTTACCTCTAAAGAGGAGATTAATTATTATAGTAAATTAAATGAGGAAGAGAAAAAACTTATTGGTAATAATTTTATAAGGATTCATCAATCTTATATTGTGAATTTCTATTTTGTTAAAGAAATATTTGCAAATAAAGTGGTTCTTGTAAATAAAAAAGAACTTCCCATAAGTGAAAAAAAAAGTCATTTTGTTAAGATGAGTTATTTGAAATTCAGGAGGAGTATAGTTGGATAACTTATTTATATTTAAACTTTACGAGTTAGTAAAATGTATAATCATATTTTTTATTATTCATTATTTTTATAACCATTATTTTATTTGCCGATTTAGGAAAAAAAGTTATATTATTCTTGTTTATCTATTATTTTTTCTATTAGGAATTTTAATATACAATATTTCTCTTTCAGATATAACTTACTTAATTTCATATATAATAATTATTATTTCACTATCATTTATATATAAAGGAAATTTAAAGTGGAAAATAAGTTCTGCACTTTTTTTAATTGTTATTATTGCTGTTTGTGATTTGATTTCTATTTCGTTTTATGTGAAAGATACTATAGTTATTTTAAATCAAACGATTTTTCTTATGCCATTATTAGTACTTATTTTTTTCCGTATAGTAAAAAGCTTTGGTGAAAGAAGTTTGAAAGTTTTTTATTGGATTTTATTATTTTTTTCTCCAATAATAAGTTTATTAATTTTATATTATTTGACTTCAAATTACTTTTTTCATGTTAATATTTTTTTACTTGTAATAATATCTACTATGATTTTAATTATCAATTTCTTAATATTTATTTTATGTGATCGTGTTTTACTAGTGCAATATGAACAAGATAAGAATATGCTTATAGAAAAACAAAATGCTTATTATTTAAATCAGTACCTCATGACAAAAGAAATGTATGAAGAATCTTCTAAAATTCAACATGATTTTAAGAATATACTCATTGGATTGAAGGGAAAAATGGAAAGAAATGAAAATGAGAAAAATACTATTGAAATTGATAGAATTATTGGAAATTATGAAATGAAAAACATTTTTTGTAATAGTGGAAATATTATTATAGATTCAATTATAAATTACAAGGAACAAGTAGCTAAAAAATATCAAATTCCATTTAGTTATGAATTAGATATACCTTCAAATTTGAAATTAGATACAAAGATAATAAGTGTTATTATGGGTAATTCATTAGACAATGCATTAGAGGCATGTCAAAAATTTGAAAATTCTGATTGCTATATTAATATAAATATACAATACCTTAATGAAAGTCTTTATGTAAGAATTGAAAATCCGTATATAAAAAAAATTCACAAAAATTTTAGAGGTGATATTTCTACTATAAAATCTAATAAAAAAATACATGGTATTGGATTAAAGAATATAAAAAAAACTTTAGAAGAAATTAATGGTATATTAGATATTTCTTATGAAAATAATTTATTTCAGATTGAATTTGTACTTTTCAATATTAAAAAAGATTAATTTTTTATATAGTACGAGTAAATGCTTGAGGATTTATTTATAAAGAATATTGAAATGAATTTTATCTTGTGATAATATACAAATATTAAATTGGAGGTGAAATGGTGAATACAAATGCTTTTAGTAAAGCAATTTTAGACAAAAATATGTATATTTCTACCAAAATAGCAGCGATATTAGGTTGATATGGGAGGAGTCTGTCTAAAATTGGATATTATTTAAAAGCAGGTGGATCATCATATTTTAATATAAAAATTACCCAGGTGGTCGTCTATTGCCTGGGTTTTGTGCTATTTTAATATAAATATTTTTAATTTTTTATAAAGCCCTGGCAATTATTAGGGTTCATCTGTTTAATTTCCATCTGGGGGAAGGATAGTGAAATGACAGAGATAATAATTAAAGGTGTTAATAAGTATTATGGAATTAATCATGTTTTAAAAGGTTTATGCTTGGATATAAATAAAAATGAAAAAGTAGGGTTATTAGGTAAAAATGGTTCGGGAAAAACTACAGTTTTTAAAATATTAACTGGAGAAGAAAATTATGAAAGTGGTAGTGTGAATATAATAAAAGGAAAAACTCTTGAGATATTAGATCAAATTCCTGAATATCCTATAGAATATAATACAATTGATGTTATAAATACTGCATTCGAGGAACTACATTCTATTTTGGAAATGATGAATGAATTCGAATTGCGAATGCAATATGAAAATGATGAAAAACTTTTGAAGAAATATGGAAAATTGCAGATGGAATTTGAAAATTTAGGTGGTTATGTAATTGAAAGTACTATTGATAAGATATGCAATGGTCTTGGTATTGATATAGAAATGAGAAAAAAGAAGTTTGATCTTTTAAGTGGTGGTGAAAAGACAAGAATTAATCTGGCAAGAATTTTGCTGAAAGATCCTGATATATTATTATTAGATGAACCTACAAATCATCTGGATATTAGTACAGTACAATGGTTAGAGGAATATGTATGTCAATACAAAGGAACTATTATAGTAATATCTCATGACAGATATTTTTTAGATAAAACAGTTAATAGGATTATTGAAATAAAAGATGGAAAGGCGGAGTTTTATCAAGGAAATTACAGTTATTATATAAAAGAAAAAGAACTCAGATATGTAAACCAATTGAATTTGTTTAAACAACAACAGAGGAAAATAAAACAATTAGAAGAAGCAGCTAAAAGATTGCATGATTGGGGAAACAGGGCAGATAACAAGAGTCTTCATATAAAAGCTTTTAATATTGAAAAACGTATAGAAAAAATGGATAAAGTGGAAAAACCTAAAAAAGATAAAAAAATAATTGGGAAATTTACCAAAAAAGGCATTGGGAGTAAAGAAATTATTTCATTGAATGATGTAAGTAAAAAATATGGAGATAGGTTATTATGGGAAAATATCAATTTAAATGTTTACAAAGATGAAAAAATTGCAATTTTAGGTAAAAATGGAACAGGAAAAACAACTTTACTAAAACTTATTACAGGAGAAGAAAAATCAGATACAGGAAATGTAAAGATGAGTAATAATATAAAATACTTGTATATGCAGCAAAATATAAAGTTTGATGATCCGAATTTAACAATATTGGAAACATTAAGATACTCAATGGAAGTAAATGAGGAAAATGCAAGAAGAATTTTAGCCAAATTTCATTTTATAGGAGAAGATATACTAAAAAAAATTAGTTCTCTTTCAGGCGGAGAAAAAAGTAGATTAAGACTTTGCATACTGATGCAAAATAAACTTGATTTACTTATTTTAGATGAACCTACTAATCATTTGGATATAGCTTCAAGAGAGTGGATAGAAAATGCAGTTGAAGAATTTAAGGGAACAATAATTTTTGTATCTCATGATAGATATTTTGTTAATAAGTTTGCTACAAGATTTTGGGAAATTGATAATGAAATTTATGATTTTTATGGAAGTTATAATGAATATATGGAATGGAAAAAGAGTAATATAAATGAAAATAATGTTCAAAATGTAAAAAAACCAAATTCAAAAAAAAATAAAAAGAATCCAGAAAGAAATAGTGATTTACAGGCAAAAAAAGAATTAGAAATAGAGATTGAGGAAATGGAAAAAGAGATAGTAAATATTGATATAGAAATTGAAAAGTCAGTTACTGATTACAAAAAATTAGAAGAACTTATAAAAGGCAAAGATAATGTTAATAAAAAACTGGATATTTTATATGAGAAATGGATGGAATTTTAATTTTTAGGTTTTTAGATTCTCCTTATTGACTAAATAATAATAATAAGTTTATTATATTAGGTATGAGGCAGAATCAAAAATTTCATAAAAAAACAATTGAAAATATTTATGTTTAAGGAGAATTTATGAAAAAAATTAGTAATAAAAATATTGAAATGTTAAAGAAAAATTCTTATCCTGGAAGATGTATAATAATTGGAATGACACCAGATGCAAAAAACTTTGTTCAAATATATTGTATAATGGGGAGAAGTGAAAATAGTAGGAATAGAATATTTGTAGAGGAAAAAGGTGAAGTTAAAACAAAAGCATGGGATGAATCAAAAGTTAAGGATCCATCACTAATAATATATAATGTTACTAAGGTATTTGAAAATATGCATATTATAACAAATGGTGATCATACAGATACAATTGTTGATTATGTAAAAGAGGGACAATCATTTGAAGATGCTTTAAACACAAGAAAATTCGAACCTGATGAACCAAATTATACACCAAGAATTTCAGGGATTATTCAAATGGATAATAATAAATGTATATATAAACTTTCGATATTGAAATCATTCTTAAATAGTTCTATTTCATGTTTGAGACAATACTATAATTATGAATCAGCAATTCCTGGAATAGGACATTGTATTCATACATATAAGGGAGATGGAAATCCCTTACCTTCATTTGAAAATGAACCATATGTTGTTCCTATCTTAGATAATATAGATGAGACATTGAATCTATATTGGAATATTATAAATGAAGAAAATAAGGTATCATTGTTAGTTAAGTATATAAATATAGAGACTAAAAAATACCAAATAAAAATAATTAATAAACATAATTAATAAACATTAGGAGACCTAAAAAAAAGATAAAAAAATTTCTGCGAGCATAAGTTCGCAGAATTTTAATTTTAAATATCAACAAAATAATAAGAATCCAGTAAATATTCAATATTATATTTGCGTGCCAATCTGTATAAAAAATTTCGTATATATAACTCTTTAATTGTATGATTTTTGAAACTATTTATAAGTTTTTCAAATTTATTTTTTTCTGCAGTTATTGCTATATCTTTGAAATAACCCCAAACATGTTGGGAAGAGTTAATGAACTCATTATTAGTTGTATTATTAAAAATTACATTTTCAATTTTTTTATAAAATTCAACTACATCAAGTTCATCTTGATTATTTAAATAGTTTGAAATTATTTTATATTCCTTTTGAGATTTTTCTAATACTTTATATTTATATCTTGCCCATTCTCTTTCTATATATTTTCCTTTTAAGTTATTAGCTGTATTTATACATTTGATTGCTGAAAGATTTTTATCTTTTACTTCCAATATTATGTCTAAATCCAAACTATTTATACTGTTATAAAATTTCATAAATTCACTTATATATATAGTATCTGAATGTATACCTATTTTCTTTTTAGTTTTACTTCTTTGAGAGTATTTGATTTTCTGTTTGCCATCACTTGGACTCCAAGTTTGAGCAAATTTTTTAATCCAATCAACTTCGGATAAATTACTATCTGTAGAATTTATTTTATTATTCATATTATTAAAGATTGCAGGGATTCTTAATTCTTTTGATATTCTCAAAATATCTTCAACATTATAATTTTTTATGTCGTTTTCTATAACAAGTCTATTTTTAACTGGTTGTGACAAAATATTATAATTTTGAATAAATCGAGTTATTGATAATTCTTTGTCATTATAAACTCCACCAATATGTAAAATAATTTTATTTGTTTTGTCTATTCCTAAACTATCTAAAAATTTAGCATGGTAGTTTAATTCATTGATTGCATTTGATACAACACTAGTAATTGGAGAATTCAATACAGTATATTGTCCTGGATTCATAGATACTCTTATACCAGATTCTTTTAATTTAGAACCTATTTTGCTTAAATCATCTTTGAAATCATCCCACCATAATTGTTTATTTACATTATTTGAAGCAAAAGGTATAATGTCAGAACTTATTCTGAATAAATTGATATTGTTCTTTATGTTGTAATCAATCATTTTGTCCAATGTTTGTATATTATGTGAAGTTATTTCATTTAAAACACTATTTATGCTATTTTTAAGTCTACAACTTTTTATATAATCTGCAAGAGTATGTGTTTTACATGCATATCCAATATTCAAAAAATTTCCCTCCTGTTGAAATAATTTTAGGAGAATCTGAAAAATAATATTGTATTATTTTTGGGATACTCTTTAGGCAGAATCAAAAAATAAACTAGTCAACTTTTTTTGAAAATTCATTAAGCCATCGATATTTTCAGAAAAAAATTGTCTTATGAAATTTTTGATTATGCTTTAATAATATATTTATAGCACCAATTAAATAGGTTTAATCATGTAATATTTAAAAACTTACTTTAACAAACATATATTGTAAAATATTATTATGTAGAAGTTGATTTTGGAATGTGTTAGAGAGATTTTTTTTATAAAAAAATATTTAATTTAAGAATCTATTTGAATTATTATTACAATATAATATAATTAATTTTATTTAAATAAATAGTTATGGGGAAGTGATAGAAGTGGAAAATTTACATAATTATAATTCATATGATACATCAGATAAAATAAAAAGAGTACTAATGGATAAACTATTTTTAGGAACAAATATATATTTTGTAATCGGATATGTAAAACAAATCTTAAAAGCTGCTTATTTAGTTAAAAAAGGACAATATACCAAAAAAGAATGGGAAAATTCATCCCTTAGAATTACTCAACATGTAGAAAGATGTGGAGGCAAAATACATATAAGAAATATTGAAAATTTATCAAAATGTGATGGGCCAATAGTTTTTGTAGGTAATCATATGAGTGTTTTGGAAACTTTTGCACTACCATTTTTAATTTCAAAGATTCATAAAACAACATTTGTTGTAAAGGAGAGTCTTGTTACCCACCCGATTTTTGGAACAGTAATGAAATCAAGAGATCCTATTGTTGTTGGTAGAAAAAATCCAAGAGAGGATTTTAAAGCTGTGATGGAACAGGGAAAAGAAAAACTTAAAAATGGGATATCTATAATTGTATTCCCTCAAAGTTCAAGGACAGTTGAGTTTATTCCTGAAAATTTTAATACAATCGGTATAAAACTTGCAAAGGCAGCAGGTGTAAAAGTAATACCAATTGCTTTAAAAACTGATTTTTGGTCAAATGGTAGGATTATAAAAGATTTTGGGAAAATATACAGGGATTTACCAATTTACATTAAATTTGGTGAACCTATGGATATAAAAGGTAATGGTAAAGCTGAACATAATCAAATTATTGAGTTTATTAAAGAGAATCTAAATGAATGGAATAAGATATAATAACCTCTAAGGGAATATCAAAAATTTTATATAAATAATTAATTTGTTTTTTAATTATGTATTTTATTAAAAATTATGATAAAATAAACTAAAGTAAATATTTAAATTGCAATGAAGAGAAGAGTAAACTGATAAATCTTATACAGAGAACTCCGTTAGGTGAAAGGGAGCTAAGATAATTTAGTTGAATATGGTCTTGGAGCTATTGTACTGAATCTCATTAGAGTTTAGGTTACAACGGTATTACCCGTTATAGTAATAGAGTATAAGCAAAATGCCGTACTTGAAGAGTTCAATTTTGAGAAAAATTGATAAAATGAGGTGGTACCACGAATTAAATGTTCTCGTCCTCAAGGATTTCCTTGATGATGGAGAGCTTTTTTATTATATAAAAATTTAAATTGGAGGAGATAATAATGAATATATTTATTGGAGGAGCATGGCCATATGCAAATGGTTCATTACATATAGGTCAAATTGCAGGATTGCTAAATGGTGATATTATAGCAAGATATTACAGAATAAAAGGTGATAAGGTATGTTATGTTTCAGGTAGTGATTGCTATGGTACACCTATTAGTTTAAGAGCTAAAAAAGAGGGAATAAAACCTGATGATATAGTAAACAGATATCATAGTGAATTTGTTGAGTGTTTTAAAAAACTTGGATTCTCATATGATATTTATTCTAAAACTATTGATAAAAATCATGAAGAACTTGTAAATAGCTTTTTAGATATTATAAATAAAAATGGTTATTTATATGAAAAATCAGATGAACTACCTTTTTGTAATAATTGTAATAGGTTTTTACCCGATCGATTTTTAAAAGGAATATGTTATGTATGTGGTAAAGATACAAGAGGTGATCAATGTGATTACTGTGGTACTGTAATAGAAGTTACAAAAATT
>JBDMZA010000276.1:0-4680 GCA_039770155.1 Clostridiales bacterium | reverse complement strand
TTGTATCATTTACTATAATTAAAACTGTTTGAATTATTATACCTATTATGATACATTCAAGTATATATCTTAAATCAAGATATTTTTTCACTAAGTTCACCTCCTTTAATAACCTATATAAGTTTTAAATTTTTGTAAATATTTTTTTGATACTTCTATTTCTGAATTATCCATTAGTTTTAAAAGTATTTTTGAATTAAACCATGGAACAATGTTTTTTATATTTTTAATGTTTACTATGTATGATTTACTTATTCTAATAAATCCTTTATTTTCAAATTGACTTTCCAGCTCATAAAGTTTGTATTTAACAAGATATTTGTTTGAATTTATCCTAAAAAAAACATTATTGCCTTGGGATTCAAAATAGGTAATTTTATCAAGATTTATTAATTCATATACATCATTTTTTTTTCCTAGTATAAGGTTTTCTGTTATAATATTAAATGAATTGAAGTTATTAATAAATTCAATTAATGTTTCTAATTGAAAGGTATTAAAAACTATATGTACATTATTATCAGCGGTAGAAAAGCCATCTTCAACAATTGTAATATCACAATCATCATTGATAATAAAATTTTTTTCTTTTAATAGTTTACTTAAAATATTAAAATTTTTTTCTGAACACAAAAGTTTTATATTCAATATAGCCCACCCCCACATATTGAAGTATTTTCTTACCTGTTATTAGTTTATCTGAATTTTAATATAAAGAAAATATAGGTATGATAAGTTGCTAAATTTAATGTATAAAAAGTCAAAATTGTAAAACATGATTTTAGTTTTACAACTCAATATATAAATATTGTCATATAAAAGATGAAACGGATGAATTTTTAAGATATGAAAAAAACAAGATCAAATTTACAAAAAAAAACTCCTGGAATACCTGGTAAAGAAGAGTCTTTTAATTCAGTTATTCTAGTTGCTTTAGGCAGAATCAAAAAATAAACTAGTCAACTTTTTTTGAAAATTCGTTAAATCGTCTATATTTTCAGAAAAAAATTGTATTATGAAATTTTTGATTATGCCTTAATAAAACTCAATAGTGAATATAATATAATTATTGTTATTGATCTATTAAATCATAGGATTTCATGTTTGGAAATTTAAATTAATGTCTAATAATATAATCAAATGAACCTAATGCGGCAGTAGCACCAGACCCCATTGAAATTATTATTTGCTTGTATGGTGTATTAGTACAGTCTCCAGCAGCAAAAACACCTTCCATACTTGTTGCTCCTTTTGCATCAACTAAAATTTCTCCAATTTGATTTCTTTTTAATTTTTCTGCTAACCATTCAGTATTTGGTATTAATCCAATTTGAACAAATACTCCATGAACATCTATACTTAATTCTTCTCCACTAGAACGCTCAATGTATTTAATACCATTTACTTTTTCTTTTCCAGTTATTTCTTTTGTTTGTACATTTTTAATAACTTTTACATTTTGTAGACTATATAAGCGATTCTGTAGTATCGCATCCGCTTTAAGTTCTGGTAAAAATTCAATGACAGTTACACTTTTTGTTATACCTGCTAGATCAATTGCTGCCTCAATTCCTGAATTTCCTCCACCAATAACAGCTATATCTTTTCCTTCAAATATTGGTCCATCACAGTGTGGACAATATGCAACACCCTTATTTTTAAATTCGGATTCACCAGGTACATTAATATTTCTCCACCTTGCACCTGTTGATATAATAACTGTTTTACTCTTTAAAATAATTCCACTTTCTAATTCAATTTCAATTAAATCATTTTTGCGAATATCTTTTGCCCGTTGATTTTTAATAATATCGATATTATATTCCTTGAGGTGATCAATTAAACTAGCAGATAATTTTGAGCCTTCGATATGTGGAATAGAAATAAAATTTTCAATTCCCATAGTATCTAAAATTTGTCCTCCCAATCGTTCCGCAATAATACCTGTTCGAATACCTTTTCTTGCTGTATATACAGCAGAGGTTATCCCCGCTGGTCCACCACCAACGACAAGTACATCAAAAGGTTCTTTATTTTCCAGATCAGAAGTTTCAAAATCTTCTCCTATTTTCATAAGAATTTCTTCAATTCCCATACGTCCACTAGCTAAAAATGCACCATTTAAAAATACTGATGGCACAGCCATTATATCCTTACTTTTGACTTCATCTTTGAATGTTTCACCATCTATCATTGTATGACTAATTCTAGAATTTAAAATACTCATTGTATTAATAGCTTGCACAACCTCAGAACAATTATGACAGCTTAAATTCACATAAGTCTCAAAATTATACTCACCCTCTATTTTTTTTATTTGATCAATTAAAGATTTTTCAATTTTAGGTGGATAACCACTAACTTGTAATAGAGCTAATACTAGTGATGTAAACTCATGTCCTAATGGAATACCTGCAAATACAATTCCTGTATCATTATTTTCACGATTAATACTAAAACTTGGAGTTCTAGTTAATTTTTCTTTCTCAATAAATATCTTTTGTGACATAGATGAAAATTCCTTAACAAATGATAGCATATCTTTCGATACACTATCATTTCCAGTACATATTTTAATAATAATATTATTTTCAAGTAACTCCAAATACTGTTTTAATTGTCGTTTGATTTCTGCATCTAGCACCATGATAGTTACCTCTTAAATCTTCCCAACCAAATCAAGGCTTGGTTTAAGTGTACTACTTCCTTCTTCCCACTTTGCCGGACATACTTCACCTGGATTATTTCTTACATATTGTGCTGCTTTAATTTTATTGAACAATGTGGAAGCATCACGTCCAATATTTCCTGAATTTATTTCAACTGCTTGAATTATTCCATCTGGATCAATTATAAAAGTACCCCTATCTGCAAGACCATCCGCTTCAATAAGTACATCAAAATTTCTCGAAATATTATGAGATGGATCGCCAAGCATTATATACTCAATCTTTTTAATGGCATCAGATGTATCATGCCAAGCTTTATGAACAAAATGTGTATCAGTAGATACTGAGTATATTTCTACTCCAAGTTCTTTAAGTGCTGCATAGTTATTTTGTAAATCTTCAAGTTCTGTTGGACATACAAAAGTAAAATCAGCAGGATAGAATGCAACCACACTCCATTTTCCTTTAAAATCTTGCTCTGTAACTGTTAAAAATTTGCCGCTTTGAAAAGCTTGTGTTGAAAAAGGTTTGACCTCTGTTCCTATTAATGACATAATTTAAAATCCTCCCTTAAATATAATTATTATTTTGTGTCTAATGCTTATCAATATATCTTATTACCACTAATACACTTCTGACTTAATTATCTTAAATATACTTAGGCTTTATAAATTCCTTTAGGCAGAATTAAAAAATAAACTAGTCAACTTTTTTGAAAATTCGCTAAGTCATCGATATTTTCAGAAAAAAATTGTCTTATGAAATTTTTGATTATGCCTTACTAGAATAAATTCGTACCCTAATATCCAAATCAAATTTGAATTAACATTAATATATTTACTCCTATATAAATATCCACATAAGATGAATTTTAATCAATTTTTTTTAATTTTATAAAAAATTTTAAATACTTTAACCATTCCAGAACCTAACAAGTTATTAACTTAAAGTTCTTAAAAAATTCAAAAATACTTCTGTCATCAAGTATTTGTACTTTATTTAACAACTTAAAAAATCAACGAATAATACTAAGCGAAAATTTGGACATATCATGATAAAAATGCAATTTTGGAGAATGTAATTCAATAGTTGGTAATTCTTTCAAAAGTTTTTGATTCACAAAATTAATTTTTTCATAAATTGCCTCATTGTCTTTTTCACGAAATTTTATAATTTTATATGCAAAAGTAATATGGTATTTATACTTATCATGGTTTGGTTTTCTTAAACCAGATAATTCAGAGTATAAATTTCTTAACTCTTTTAAAATTTGGCTTTGTTCTTTAGAATAAGGTTCCAAAGAAATATATAATACATCATATTTTAAATCTGATTTTAAACCAACTAACTTCATTTTGATTTTTTCTGGCTTTTGAATATCTTTAAATGCCTCAATCATAAAGTTATCAATGTCAGACATAGGTGTATCTAATGCTATTTTTTTTGACCAAATCTCTATATTTCTTCTCTGATCATTCAATAGTTCAAATATAGTAGTATGAAAACTTTCATGGGGTAAAAAAGCAAGTTTATTAGAAAAAGACTGATCAAAAAAATACTGCTGACAAGTTTTTAGTATATTATTTTCTATAGTAGATTCATGAATTTTAGAGATCACAGTTAGTCCTGGATAATTACGAAAACTTCCATCTTCATTAAATTTTTTTCCGACATGATGTGTAAAATTTGTCATAATAGATACTCCTTAAAATTATTAATTTTTTTTAAGTGCTTATACTTAAACTCTTTAGGCAGAATCAAAAAATAAACCAGTCAACTTTTTTTGAAAATTCGTTAAACCATCGATATTTTCAGAAAAAAATTGTCTTATGAAGTTTTTGATTATGCCTTATAAATATAATAATGTATAAAAAATAAAATGTCAGTATAAAATCACCAAATAAGTATTATATTTACCCAAATTCTGCGTCAACAATCTCAAAAATGTACTCTACACGTTTAATATCAATTACTTCAGAGATTTTAACTTTTCACCTATTTGCTAAAGTTG
>JBDMZA010000275.1:0-3630 GCA_039770155.1 Clostridiales bacterium | reverse complement strand
CATTAACTAAATACATTATTTTAATTATCTTATTTTTCCGATTATTATATAGACAGAAATCAATATTTTTCATTTAACTAATTTTATATTTTTTATTTGTTTGGAGGATTTATAAAATGAAAACAAATCTAACTTCACGAGGTAAAAAAATACTTTACTATATCTGCAATGCAACAAGTTCAATCACAATAAATAGCATAGCTGATAAATTAGAAGTTAGTTCAAGAACAATTTTAAGAGAACTTCCATTGATAGAACAATGGTTAAGGGAATATAATGTAGAACTTATAAAAAAACCTAAAATTGGAATAGTTCTTATGATATCAGAATTAGAAAGAATAAATTTAAAAAATCTATTAGAAACTGAAACAGAAGATAAAATCTTCACAATAGAAGAAAGGCAAAATCTAATAATAAATGAACTTTTATTATTAATAGAACCAAAAAAATTATACTATTTTTCATCACTGTTTGATGTTTCAGAATCTACTATAAGTAGTGACTTAAATAAAATCGAATATTGGTTAAATGAAAACAATCTTAAACTAATAAAAAAACCTGGTTTCGGTGTTTTTATAGATGGGGATGAAAAGAATTTTAGAAAATGTATTTCAAAATTCATCTATGAAAATTTAAGTGATAATCAAATTTTAAGTTTACCTAAAAATCAAAATTCAAAAAATATTTGTAATGATTATCTGTTAAATACCGCCAATAAAAATTTACTGAATTTAATTGATATTAGTATAATTCAAAAAATTTGTTCACTATTAACTTCAATAGAAAACATATATGACTTTAAATTTGCCGAAAGAAATTTTGTAAGTTTAATTATACATTTAACGATATCTGTTTTAAGAGTTCAAAGAAATAAATTTCTTGGTCAAAATGAGTTTAATATTTATGAATTCAAAGAAACAACAGAGTATAAGATTGCAAATCAAATTTCTTTAGAAATTAATAAATTATTTAACATTAATTTACCTGAAAATGAAATATTTTATATCTCTATGCACTTAAAAAGTGCAAAAATTACTCACAATGCAAATTTATTCGGAGAAAATATATTTAAAACCAATATAAAAAATAAAGAATTAAAAGATTTAATCTATAAAATAATTTTAATTATTGAAAAAGATTTTAAGATAAAAATATCAAATGATGAAATTTTAATATCAGATCTTATTCAACATTTAAGACCCGCAATAAATAGAATAAAACTGGGTTTTGATATTAAAAATCCTTTATTAGAAGACATAAAACACAATTACCCTGTTGTATACAATACTGGTATCAAATGTATGAATGTAATTAATAAGTTTTTTAATATAAAAATGCCTGACGATGAAATAGGCTTTATAGCTTTGCATATAGGTGCTGCACTCGAAAGGAAAAAAAGTTTGGCTTTTAAAAAACTTAGAGTTGCTGTATCTTGTCCAAGTGGAATAGGGACATCAAGATTTTTAGCTACACGAATTACAAGAGAATTTAGTGATTTGGTAATAGTAGATGTTCTATCATCTATGGATATAAATGAAAATTGGATAAAAGAAAATAATATTGATTTCATCATTTCTACAGTTAAGATAAAAACTGCTTCAATTCCTCATATTGTCACAAATCCTCTATTACTGGAAAAAGATAAAAAAAATATTGATTCAATAATCCATAATTTAAAGTATAAGGACAATTATGATATTCATTTTAAATAAAATCATAAATTTATATTAATTTATTGGAGGTTTTTTTGTTATGAACAATTTATCTAATTCATCTACAGATGATACAAATACTACATTTAGAGAAAGAATACAGGAATTCGGAAGATTTTTAAGCGGTATGGTTATGCCAAACATTGGAGCTTTAATTGCTTGGGGTTTAATAACTTCATTATTTATACCTTCAGGATGGCTTCCAAATGAGTTTTTCGCTAAATTAGTTGATCCAATGATTCTCTATCTACTGCCTATATTAATAGGATACAGTGGTGGGTATCTAGTTGATGGAAATCGTGGTGCTGTTACTGGAGCAATAGCAACTATGGGTGCAATCGTCTCTACTGATAGACCTATGTTTATGGGTGCAATGATAATGGGACCATTAGCAGGTTATACTTTAAAAAAATTCCATCAATTTATAAAAAATAGAATCCCGACTGGTTTTGAAATGGTTGTTAACACTTTTTCATCAGGAATTATAGGAATGCTGCTTTTACTAATTGGATACACATTTATTGGACCATTAGTTGATAATCTCAGTAATATACTTAAATCAGGTGTTGAATTTATTGTAAACACTGGTCTTTTACCTCTGACTTCTATTATTATTGAGCCCGCTAAAATTTTGTTTTTAAACAATGCTATTAATCATGGAGTTCTTGCACCACTGGGATTAGAACAAGTTAAAGAAGTAGGTAAATCTTTATTCTTCTTATTAGAAGCAAATCCAGGTCCCGGCCTTGGAATTTTAATGGCTTATACCTTTTTCGGATCAAAAACAATAAGAAAAACGGCTCCTGGAGTTGCTCTAATACACTTTTTTGGTGGAATTCATGAGGTTTACTTTCCATATGTATTAATGAATCCCAAATTAATATTAGCTGCTATTGCTGGAGGAGCAAGTGGAGTATTTACATTTAATATATTTAATGTAGGTCTTGTTGCTACTCCTGCTCCTGGAAGTATTTTTGCTATATTAGCTATGACTCCAAAGGGAAATTTTACAGGAATTATACTTGGTGTAATAATATCAACAATAGTATCTTTTTTTGTCGCTTCAATATTACTAAAGGTAAAAGGAAATTCAGATTCTGATGAAGAAGATAGTTTAGAAGCTGCAAGAAAAACAATGTTACAATTAAAAGGAAAAAACTCTTATAAGAATGCAATGGATAATAACAATGTTAAAAAAATAATATTTGCATGTGATGCAGGTATGGGTTCAAGTGCTTTAGGAGCTTCTACTCTTAGAAATAAATTCAAAAAAGCAAATATAAATATTGAAGTAGAAAATTTTGCTATAAATGAAATACCTGGGGATTCAGATTTAGTAATAAGTCACGAAAAACTAACACCTAGAGCCAAATCAAATTGTCCAAATGCAGAACATTTATCAATTAAAAACTTCATAGGGAGTCCTTTATATGATCAACTAGTTGAAAGATTTTCAAATAGCTCTCATAAAGATACCCCAATATTAAAAAACGAAAATATAGTATTAGCACAAAATAGCATAACTAAAGAAGAATCTGTTAAAATGGCAGGCAAACTTTTACTTGATAATAACTATATAGAAGAAGAATATATTGATTCAATGCTCCAAAGAGAAAAAGTAACAACAACTTATATTGGAAATGGAATAGCTATTCCTCATGGTCTTGGAAAAGTACAAGATTTGATAAATAATTCAGGAATAGTAATATTGCAATTTCCAGATGGTATTATATTTGGCGATGAAGGAGAAAAAGCATATCTTGTTATAGGTATAGCAGCTAAAGGAAATGAACACATTGATATATTAACGAAAATAGCCTTAATTGCAGAAGATAAAGAAAAAGTAGAAAAATTATTTAAAATAAAAGAAACAGAAGAATTTCTTAAGATATTTTCTTCAAAATAATATCACATTCTT
>JBDMZA010000274.1:0-6064 GCA_039770155.1 Clostridiales bacterium | reverse complement strand
ATTTAAAATTTCTAAACAATATAAATGAAAATCTTTTTTATGTTTTGTCAATTTAATAATTGGACTTTCATTACTTTCTAAAATATAACCTTTCTTAAGTTCATCTATTTTAAAATTATTAATACCTATATTTAATTCTGTTAAATACTCGCAACTTTCTATTTTTTTTACATGTTCAACATTAGGATTACAAAAAATAATATCCCCCTCGCTAACTTTATAACTTTTACCATCAATAAAGTATTCACAACTTCCAGATAAAATATATTTCATTTCAAAATAATCATGAAAATGCAAATTTAATTCAACTTTTTTATTAAATTTTGAAATATATATATACAATACTCTTGGATTAAAAGCTTCAGGTATAATTCCAATATTACTCAATGTTAAAACCTCCGAATTAATTACAATATAAACATTATATCATTATTGAGATTAATTAGGGGGTATCATATATTTATTTATAATAATTATATATTTTTTTACATAAAAAATCTGAATCTAATCTCTATACTAAATTCAGATTTTTAACTATAATTTTTTACTTTTAGAAAATTTATAGTCTATTGTATATTGACTCCATATCTTGTACATAATCCCATTAAATCATCAGCCGTTCCATCCCCGATAGGATTGAATTTCCATTCATTATTATGTTTATATACTTCTCCGACCATCATTGAAATTACGTTGTTATAGTACTCTGTTAAATTATATCTTACTAATTCCTGTCCTGAAATTTGATCAACAATCCTAATATACGCATTTGATATTTGACCAAAATTATGATTTCTTTCCATAGCTTCGTTAATAGTTACAACAAAAATCATCCTTGCAACTTGGGGATTCACTCTTGATAACTGAACACTAATTACTTCATCGTCACCAGCACCCATACCTGTTTTATTATCACCTGAATGCTTCACACTTCCATCTGGACTTACTAATTTATTATAAAATACAAACCATTCATCACCTAATATTTTTCCATTTTGTCCCAACATAAAAACTTCCACATCTAGGTCACATGCAATATTAGAATTTTGAGATATATCCCATCCTAATCCTACTAAAATATTATCTAAAGCATTATTCATTTTGGTTAAACTTACTTTTTGACCTTTTTTAAGACTTACACCAGTAGCCTGCGGCCTCATTTGTTGATTTTGTTGTTGATTTTGTTGTCCGAATTGATTCTGTTGTTGGTTTTGTTGCCCAAATTGGTTCTGTTGTTGATTTGGTTGTTGGCTTTGTTGTCCGAATTGATTCTGTTGTTGATTTGGTTGTTGGCTTTGTTGTTGGTTCTGTTGTTGGTTTTGTTGTTCAAATTGATTCTGCTGTTGGTTTTGTTGTCCAAATTGATTTTGTTGCTGATTCTGATTACCTGAGTTTTGTTGGCTTTGCATTCCTCCTAAAGATGTAGGAGGTTTAATATTATTTTTTATTCCACCAAAATCCACTGTTAAACACCTCTCATTAAAACAAGATTACAAAGGATACCAAAAAATTATCTTACGAAATTTTTGATTATGCCTTATTAATTCATTAATTATTAACTTCAATTTTATCCTTTTTTCAAGTTTAATTCAAAATCATTAGCTATAGCAGCTAATCCACCTGAAAAAGGTGCTCCAACAGCATCAAAATACCATTCATTGTTAATTTTAACTATATCAGCAATTAACACTGATGTTGCTGCATAGAATTCCTGACCTAAGTTATATCTTACAAGTTCATTATTTGAATTAGCGTTTAATACTCTGATGTATGCTTCTTGAACTTTTCCAAAAGTCTGTTGTCTCTCCAAGCCTTCAAAAATAGTAACAACAAATGTTATATGTCCTATTTCCTGAGGCACTTTACTTAAATTTACAGATATTTGTTCACAATCACCTTCACCGCCTGTTAAATTATCTCCACTATGTTGTAATACTCCTGAAGGATCTTGTAAATTATTATAGAAAACACAATCCTTTTTATTTCTTATTTCATTGCCTGTATCCAACATAAATGCACTGGCATCTAAGTCTATATTTTGACCATCTTGTAATTTCCAACCTAATCCAATCTTTAAATTTGTTAGGTTTGGTTCCAAATCTGTTAATTTAACTTTTTGGTTCTTTATAATTGTACCCATAGTATTTTATCACCTCATAAATGTTTTTTTCTAAAATCTTCTATTTCCAAGTACACTTCCTAAAATATTGCCAATTCCACCATTTGAACTTCCTTGGCTTCCTTGATTTCCGAAACTACTACCACCCTGCCCACTACTAGCATTCTGTCCTCCACCAAACATATTTCCCATATTTTCACGAGAATTGCTAAAAGCACTTGATTGTGTATCAGGCTGATGATCTCTATCATCTATTCCAATTTTAACTCCTGATTTTCTTTCTGAAGGTTGAACAATAACTTTTTGTCCACCTCTTTTAAATTCTAACATATAAGATTCACCTGAAGTTTGTCCTAAAATCATTTTCCAATTTAGATCTAATTTAAATCCTGGATCTGATCCTGTCCAGCATACAACAGCATCAGGATCAACACAACATGGGCTGTCTAATATGAGAGGATTCCCATCACTTAAAACAGCAACTTGTGCCCCTGGCCCTTTAGCTGTTAACTTAGATGTAAATAATCCTTTTTGTGATATTATACCAACTCCTATAGGTCTAACTCCATAATCACAGGCATCAGTAAATGCAATTAAATTTTCACTCTCAACACCAATACTTTCACCTTGTGCTAGGTTAATAACTGTTATATGTTTTGCAAGTTCAGCAAAATAGCAAGCACCTTGCCCTGTAACTTTCATAATTTCCATATTTTCACCTGTAAATCTTCTTGCAACATGACTAAATACTGCTGAAGCTAAGTTTTTACCAGGACCCACTAACAGTTTTTCAAATTTGAAAGCCCCTTGATAGGCCACCATTGCACCCTTTTTACAATACATTATATTATTTCCTTGAGCCATTAAAGACAGCTCATTTACTGTTTGAAATTGAAACATTAAACTCCACCTTCTTCTTTGTGATTTTATTCATACTAAAAAACAAATAACATATGGATTAATTATAACAGATATTACAAACATATTTTAGGAATTTTATTAACAATTATGAAACTCAAAAAAAATAATATCACATTTTTAAATCTGAGAATCACTAATATTAGGTTGTATTTGTGATTTGATATCCTTAACAAGAATTTTAATTGTCAATTAAATAAAATCTAAAAATAATTTTTAATTCTTAATTAACTAAGATCACTTAAATTGTCTATTTTATTCTCTAAAGTCAAATTATTCTTAGATATTCCCTAAGCAAAATACTCTCTTACTATACTTAATTTAATGAACAATCCTATAAGCAAATAAATTTTATCATATATATTAAATACATTCAACTTTTCTTGACAATTACCTTTTTTTACTATATTATAAGACTAAAGAATGTATTTAGCAATAGTTAGAGAATATTCACTTTTTAGGGATATCCAAAAAATAAAAACTACTTCTTAATATAAGTTCGCACAGTATAAGTAAACTTCAAATGAAAAGATTTTGATATTATTTTTTAGGTTATCCTAAACTTAATCTATATTCTTCTTAACTTCATTTATTGCTTTAATAATTCCTTCTTGCTGTTTTATAATGTGCTCTTTTGCTATTTTTACAGCTTTAAAGGAATCCTTCTTACACAATGCATCATATATTTCAAAATGCTCTTCTATTAGATCCTTATGACTGCTTGTATCTTTAATATAGATAATTCTAAATCTTTGAACCTGTTCTCTTAAATTATTTAGAATTTGTATAAGTTTTTCATTTCGTGAAGCTTTATAAATTATTTCATGAAACTCAACATCTTTTTTCACTGAACCATTAATATTTTCTTTTTCCACATAATTAACAAATTGATCATAAACATTTTTTAGCTCTTTTAACTCATCATGAGTAATTTTATCAGCAGCCAACTTTGCTGCTAAAGAATCAAGAGATGCTCTTATTTCTAAAACATCCATAATATCTTTTATAGAAAGGTTCGCAACCTGAGCTCCCTTTCTGGGCACCATATCTACAAATCCTTCCAGCTCTAGTTTTCTAATTGCTTCTCTAACAGGAGTCCTACTTACTCCCATTTTTTCTGCTAACTGTACTTCCATTAATCTTTCTCCAGGTTTTAACTCACCTATTATAATTGCCTCCCTCAAAGAATTAAAAATGACTTCTCTTAAAGGTTTATAATCATTTAAATTGATTTTAGATAATTTTCCAGGCATACCAATTTTACTCTCCTTATTTATTATATCTAAAGAATATCCAAAAAATAAACCTTAACTCTTGAGTATGAATTCATTCGATTTAAGTGAACTTCAGACGAAAAGAATTCGGTATTATTCAGACTTTCTTTATTTAACTATCCTTTAAATTCAAAATTATAAAATTTTATTTACATGTCTTTGTTCTTATAACAATTTTATAACCACTTTCAAAAAGCTTTGTTTCAGCCATTTTAGCAACTTTTACATCTTCAAAAATTCCAAATACTGAAGACCCGCTTCCGCTCATTAAACTTCCTAAAGCCCCAAATTTAACAAGATCTTCCTTTACTTTTGAAATTAAATTGTATTTCTTTTCGACCAAACTTTCAAAAACATTTTTCATATTTTGAGCAATATATTTTACATCTTTTCTGTTTACAGCTTCTAATAAAGAGTTTGAATTAGGTTTGTTTTCAATATCATTTAAATTCAAATTTTTATATGCCCAAGAAGTTGAAATACTTAAAGAAGGTTTAATTATTATGATGTTAACATCATCTAATAATTCAATTTCTGTAAGTTTATCTCCAATTCCTTCTGAAAACTGTGTTCCACCCTTAATACAAAATGGAACATCTGCTCCTATACTCTTACCAACTTTCAATAGTTCATTTTCATTTAAATTCATCATAAAAATTTTATTAATACCTTTTATAATTGAAGCTGCATCTGAACTTCCTCCTGCTAGACCTGCTTCAACTGGTATTTTCTTTTTTATATAAATTTTTAATCCACCTTCAAAACCATATTTTTTTTTCATCTCGAAAGCAGCTTTATATGCAATATTACCTTTTCCATTTGGTACTATATCTGAATCTGTATTAACAGTAATGCCTTCCTTTATTTTTTCCAAAAAAATCTCATCATACAGGTCCACATTTTGCATAATCATTTTTAAGTCATGATAACCATCTTCTCTTTTTCGAATTACATCCAATGATAAATTAATTTTTGCTTTGGCTTTTAGTTTAATAGATTCCATATCTACTCCCGTTTTTTACATATTTCATGTATATTATATACAAAATACAATTATATTTCAATAAATCTTCATATATCTAATAGATTTGAAATATTACAAATTAAACTTTTATAAAATACAAAATTCCACATAAAAAAGCAGTTACTAAAGTAACTGCCTTACTATTTATTTCTAAATTATCATATATACCTAATTTGTATATATTTGCTTATTACTCTTACAAACTACTATTTCAACAGCTTTTGTTAAGATATCTGTATAACTGTAAGATACTCTCCTAGTAGTCTCATATTCATTTTCAAATTTAACAATAAAAATGCTAGGGTATGTATTCTCGACTATTCCTTCTTTAATAAATGCCTTTTTTCTTCCTTTATTGGCTTTTAACTGTATTTTTTCACCAATACATGTCTCAATATCTTTTTTAATTTGGAATAGATCATTTTTTTCTATCATTGTATAATCACCCCATCTTTTGTTTGATCAAAATTATAACACAAAAAATACGTCTTGTCAAAATAAACAAGTATTATAACAATTTGAGCTGCATAATGTCAAGTTTTAAAATTTTTTTTTATTCTTCATTAAATTAAAAATGCGTTATTTTTTTTAAAATTACTCTATTTTCCTATACAAGTTTATAAACACACTTATTTAAGCACATTGTAGTATTACTGAAACATTATTTTATTAATTATAATATTTTTATAAAAATATTGTCTTTTTTTGTTTTAAAAATAATATTTATAT
>JBDMZA010000273.1:0-14120 GCA_039770155.1 Clostridiales bacterium | reverse complement strand
CCTAAGGAGAACCTAAAAAATAATACCAAATTCTTTTCGTCTGAAGTTCGCTTAAATCATGCGAATTCATACTCGAGAATTTGAGTTTATTTTTTGATTATACCCAATCACTTATAATACTTGTTATATAACTGTTATACAACTAAATACCTGTATACCATATCCTTTTCCAAATTGAGTTAGTCCTTCTCCTGATGTTGCTGTTATTCCAACACAAGTTCTAGGAAGACTTAATAGTTCAGAAATATTACTTCTCATTTCATCTATATGATTTGATATTTTAGGTGTCTGACATTCTATTGATATTGATACATGAGTAATTTTCATACTTTCTAAATAATTTAAAGCTTCGAATAAATAGTATTTACTATCTGTTATGCCATCATTTAGACACATTTCATCAGCAACTTTTCCAAGTATATTAACACATGTAACGCCAGATATAGCATTTGTTATTGAATGTAGAACTACATCACCATCACTATTACCTAAAAGAGCAGGAGCATTATTAATTAAAACTCCTCCAAGAACTAATCTTTTTTCAGTATTCTCCAAATCAAATCTGTGACTATCCTGTCCTATGCCTACTTTCATTGTATATCATCCTATCTTATATTTTATAATTAAATAAGGCAGAATCAAAAAATAAATTAGTCAACTTTCAATATTTTAGAAAAAAGTTGTTTTATGAAATTTTTGATTCTGCTTAATATATTACAACTTTCTAGATAATTTTCTATTAAAAGTAATTAAAAATTAAATATATCTGTAAAAATTTTATTGGGTACTACTTCTAATTTCTTTGAATTTAAATAATTTAAAATTGAGTTTTTAGGGAAATCAAAAGATATTTTATAAGCCCACAAAGCTTGTTTTTTTAAATTATATTTTTTATTTATTTTATTTGTACCATATTTACCATCACCAATTATAGGAAATCCTAAATATGCTAAATGGGATCTTATTTGGTGAGTTCTACCTGATTTTAGATAGACTTCTAGTTTAGTTATTTTTTCATCTTGAGAAAGTATTCTAATTGTGGTAGATATTTTTTTTGAATTTTTTACATAAGAATCAAAAATTGAAACATTACTTGTTTTAGAATCTTTTTTTAAATAAGCTGTTAGGTTAGAATATACTTTTTTTACAATACCATTTACATAACAAATATAAAATTTATGAATATGATTAAATTCATTTATAATTGTATCATGGATTGTTTTATTTTTTGATAATAAAATTAGACCTCCTGTATTTCGGTCCAATCTATGGCAAAGTCTTAAATCGTTATTAGGTTTATAATATTTTCTTACTATGTCAATTAAACAGATATCAGAATATTTATCATTTTGTACAGAAATACCTTGAGATTTATTAATAACAAGAATATTTTTATCTTCATAAACTATTTCAATAGGATATTTTTCTGGAGTTATAAACAAATATTCTTTATTTATATAAATATCTATTATATCTCCATTATTTAAAGAAAAGTCAATTTGAACTCTTTTTCCATTTACTTTAATATCTTTTTTGCGAAAAGATTTATAAAGCTTATTTTTTGATAAGTGTGGAAATGAATTCTTAATATACTCATCAATACGTATGTTTTTTGAGTCTTTATACTGTATAGTTTCCATGAAATCTCCAAAATACACAATTCTACTATAAATTTAAAAAAATAACTATATAAATTATATCAAGTAATCTCTAAAAAATAAATTATTTTTTTAAAACTTTTCCAAAGGATTCAACACTTTAATTGATAATTATAATGTTATGTATAATGATTGTCAACTTAATTAAGGAATAGGTAAAAAATAAATTTACATTTCAAAAATGTAAATTTATTTTGTGTTTATTATTGACTTTATTCTATCTAAATATCTATCAGCTATAACATCAGCAATTAAAGGTGATTTACCCTCAGAAAATATTCGACACATTGGCATATCAGCATCAGGTAAAACAAGAGCCCATCCATCATCTAAGATGAATTTTACACCATCTAATAATTCAACTTTTTCTTCGGCTATTTCAGTAATAAGGGTTCTCATAACTTTTCCTTTTAATTCCCAAGGACAGAAAATTTTCTTTTTACTTACATAAAATTCAGGTATTTCATTTAACAAATCTTCTAAAGATATATCATTTATACACAAATGTTCTATTATCTTTACTAAACCTGCTAATGCATCAAAATTTAATAAAAACTGTTCCATATTTTCTCTATATTTGAAAAGATTGTGATTCAACATTTGTTCCATAACGGCTTGAGAAGAAGTTTTTGTTCTTACAACGGTTCCAGAATTTTTCTTAGCAAGGGTATCTATTACTGAGGGAGCGGTTATTGGAACTACAACCTTTGCTTTAGAAGTACTTTTAAAAATAATAAGAGAAATTAGTGATAAAAACAGGTCATCCTTTATAATTGTACCATCTTGTCCTATCAATGTTAAAGTTTCGCCATTACTATCTATGTATGCTCCAAAATCTGCATTTGATTTTTTTATTTCTTTCATAATTATTTCTGTTGAATTAAAATCTTTAGAAGAAAAGCTTACAACTTTACATCCTAAATCTGTTACCATAGGTACAACAAGGGATATTACAAAATCAGATGTAGATACTATAAAAACTTTAGGTTGAATTTTTCTAATAGATTCTGTATTTATTTCATTTAATATTGATCTTACATAATAGTTTTGAAAATCGGTGAGATTATTTAGCCTGTTAATTTCATTTCCTGAACATCTTTTAAAATCTTCTCTAAAAAATGAATTTTCTATTTTTCTCTCATATACACGACTTATACTGGCTCCTTTTGAATCCATAAAATCAACTCTAAGTTTATTTGGATTGTCATTACTTAATTTAACATGAATTCCACCTTCAACTGCAAGAAAATTTATGGCATGCCTTGAAATTGGAGTTAGAAGGCTACTTAAATTGAAGACTTCGACACCTACTGATAGAATTCCTGATACAAAAGCATGCTTAAACATTCTTGCAGAATTTGAATTAGTAGAACTTACTGCCACTTTTGAACCTTTACCAAGAGTGGAACCATATGCAGCTCCTAACCTGGAAGCAAATTCAGGAGTTATATCTACATTTATAATCCCTGATAATCCATTTTCTCCAAAAATAGATTTAGCATGTTTGGATCCCCAAATAACATTTCTATCAACAATTGATAGTGGATCAATTGATTTTTGAGGCCAAATTTTTACTGAGGGTTTTATAATAGCTCGTTCATTTATAAGGCAATCATCACCAATAACAGAACCTTCAAAAGAAGACACATAAGGCTTAAAATGTACTTTATTACATAAAACGGTTGCTCTTAATTCAGAACCGAACTCAATAAAATTGTTATTCCAAAGGATACTTCTTTTTAAAGATACAGATTCTTCGATTACTGTATTATCCCCAATTATTGAATAACTATCGATTAAAGAATTTGACTCAATACGGCAATTATTACCAATAATACAGGGAGAGTTTATTTTTGCACCTTGTTCTATAGTAGTACCTTGACCGATCAATATATTGTCTTCAACTTTATTATAATTAAAATCTAAAATAATTTTTTTATCTAAAATATCATAGTGAGATTGCATATAAGCATTTAAATCTCCAATATCACACCAATAGTCAGATGAAATATAACCAAACATAGATTTTTTTTTATCTAACATTAAGGGGAATAATTGACTGCTAAAATCAAATTTCGTATTTGGTTCTATAAATTTTAAAGTTTCTGGCTCTATTATGTAAGTACCTGTATTGACTGTATCACTTATAACTTCACCCCAACTGGGTTTTTCTAAAAATCCTGTGACCTCTGAATTAGAATTTGTTATAACAACACCATAGTCAAGGGGAACATTAACCTTTGTTAAAATTAAAGTAGTTTTTGATTTTTTTTGTTTATGAAATTTTAAAGCCTTTGTAATATTTAGATTAGATAATGAATCACCACTAATAACAAGAAAAGTACTATCTAAAAAAGATTCAGCATTTTTTACACTGCCTGCGGTACCTAAAGGGTATCTTTCAGTAAAATAAGTGATTTTAACACCATAATTTGATCCATCCCCAAAATAATCCTTTATTTTTTGAGGCATAAACATTAAAGTAACACCTATATCTTTAATATTATGATATTTTAAAAGGTCAATTATATGTTCCATAACAGGTTTATTGACTATGGGAACCATTGGTTTGGGTAAATCACATGTTAAGGGTCTAAGTCTTGAACCCTCACCTCCTGCCATAATAATTGCCTTCATAAGTATCATCCCTTCCATTTGTATTTAAAAATTGATAATAAAATCAAGTTAAATAGTTTTGTAGAGTTAAATCAATTTTTATTGATGATATATTTGAATATTTTAAAATTCTGAGTAAACTTGAAGATGTTATAAGCCTTTTACGAAAAACTTAAAATAATATCACATTTTTAAATCAGAGAATCACAAGAATTATTTAAATTATTTGATTCATTAATCGAAATGTAGATTTATTTTTTGGGGTTTTCCATAAAAGGAATTATTACATATATTTATCGAAGTAAATATCAATTAATATTATAATTCTAATAAAGAAACTTATTAATTTAGGAGAACCTAAAAAATAATACCAAATTTTTTTGTTTGAAGTTTGCTTAAATCATGCGAATTCATACTCGAAAATTATAGTTTATTTTTTGGATATCCTTCAGTAATTTTTTATATTATTTATCAAAATAAGTAGCTAAATTATTATTTGAAAACTATTTGTTTTGACATGTACTAATTGTATAATAGATAAAAATTCATATCAATCTAACAAACAAAATGAAATATTTTTATATTTAAAATTTTAGTAAAATAGTTTAAATCAGTATATATTTTTAATTTATGTATTTATAAATAATGCTGATAATTATATATTAGAAAACCCTAAAAAATAATATAGTTAATCAAAAAATTGATAAATAAATTCACTTAAATTAACAATTATAATTAAAATAGCAAATACTGACTGAAAAATTAGTAAATTCAAAAAAAGTTTTCTTTTAAGAATCAAAAAAATTCTATAAAATATTTGAAAAATCAAAAACAAATATAATAATATAGCAGATATTTTCATTTGAAAAGCATTTACAAAATTAAAATCACTAATATAAACAAATGATCTGGTCATCCTACAACTAGGACAATCATAGCCTGTAAGTTGGTAAAAGGCACAACTGGAATTAAAATTAATGTAATGACCAAATATATTAAATTTTGATTGATATTCATCGGTAACCATAATAAAAGATAAAAAAATAGGTGCTATACAGACAAATAATATTATAAAATTTATTTTTTGATAATCAAGGTAATCTTTTGTTGATTTTTTTATTAACATATAAAATAATTAATTTTCAATTATTAAATAAAACTGAAAATAACTCCTTTTTAATTAAGGGATAACTAAGAAATAAAGTTTAATTCTTGAATACGAATTAGTATGATTTAAGTGATCTTTGAACAAAAAAATTTGTATTATTTTTTAGGTTATCCTAAGAGATATCAAAAACATTTTTATGTTTTTAATATATTATAAATCCTAAAGTAGCTTTTATGCAAGTGGTAAAATTATCGTCTACGAAATATAATACTTTTTAATATAACAAAATAATATTGTGCTTTTATCGATAAATTTTTTAAGATAACCTTTATTATTAATTTACATGCTAATGTATATTGGTTATAATTAAAAAATGAGTAATTTACTATAGGGTAAAGTATGATGAGTTTAAATGATTTTATAGTCTTAGGAGTGGGTATATGAGAAAGAAGTTTCATAATAGCAAAAAGAATAATATGAATATTTTGGTTTTAGATGATGAAATAGGTATATTAAAAATAATAAAAACCAATGTTGAGAAAAATGGTTATAATTGCATAATAACAGATGATCATATAGAAGCAATAAAAATAATAAGAAATAATAATCCTAAAATAGATATTTTTATTACTGATTATTTGATGATAGATATAACTGCTGAGGAAATTATTGAGGAAGTAAGGTCTTTTAATAAGGATATATACATTATACTTCAAACAGGATATTTTCAAAATATTCCAGGGTTATATGCTATGAAAAATTTTGATATTGATTCTTTTGTAGAAAAAGATACAGATTTTGAAGATTTATTAATAAAAATAGAAATTGGAGCAAAATGCTTAAAAAGAATTTATAAGTAGATAAACATTTAAGTCAATTTAAAAATAATATCAAATTCTTTTCCATAAAATTTTGCTTGTATTGCATATTTTTAGACTCAAAATAAGGATTTATACTCATATTTTACTTGATTTTAATTAATTGAAATTTTCTATTTGAAATATTTATTAATTCTTTTCCTTGAGGTGACCAGCTACCTGATTGCAATTCATCAAATTTCATATAAATTTTATATTTTGTTTGTGTTTTATTTTTATAGTCAAAAATGCAAATACCATAGTCATATACTAAATAAAATTTGTTGTTATATTTTGGATTTATAGTACCACAATAATTTAGATTTTTTATAGGGTATTTTTCGATAAACTTATTTTTAAAATCAATAATAGCTATTTTTTTGGAATCAACATTACCAATAGTTCCAATCATTTTGTAACTATTTTTAAACCATGTTTCAGTAGTTAAATTATTTGTTTTTATAAAATTCACATTCTTTGAATTATTTTTTATTATACATGTACCAATTAACTTATTTTGATAAAGATTAAAAACTATACTATTGTTATCAGACCATAGAGGATTTAAAATAGAATAATCTGAATTCTTCAAATTAAAAATTTTTTTTTGATTTGAAAAATCTATGGAATCAGTATATAACCCGTTTTCATCAGTATATAAGATTTTTTTTCCATCTTTAGAAATATCTACACAAGAGTTTCTATAATTATTTGGAATATGTATGTTTTTTATAATATTTAGATTTGTTTTATCAATAATTAAAATATTTTCAGTCAATTTAAATACTATATTTCCATTTTCAAGAATTTTAGAATATTTAGATTTATGTAAGTGTTCTGTAAATGCGTTTATGTATAGTTTGAGTGAATGAATTTTTTCTAAAGATTTTGTTTTTAAATTATATTTATATATATAGGTTTCAGTTGGTGAAACTGTATTTTTAAATGTATATGCAATAAATAAAAAAGTATTATCAGTTAAAAACACTGGTAATAGAGGTCGAAAATTAAAGGGTAAATTTATATCTAATTCATTTATATCAGATTGAGATCCCTTTATAGATTGAAATTCTTTTGATTTATTTAAAACTTCAAAAGTAGTAGTATTTTTAAGTATTTCATCGAGGGAACTTGTGGAACTATTATCAATAGCCATTTCTTTATTTTCAAAAGTATTTTTTTGAAAATTATTTGAAGGAAAAATTATAATAAAAAAAAGTAGAATTATTGTAGTATATTTTTTTTTTGATTTCATAAAAATTAACTCCATGTCTTTAAAAAAACTAATATTAATAATGATGAAGAAAAACAACGTAAAATAGTGATCATTTTGGATATCGCTAAGGAAAATCTAAAAAATAATACCAAATTCTTTTTGTATGAAATTTGCTTAAATTATGCAAGTTCACACTTGTGAGTTCGTTTTTTGGATATCCCTGAATAGAAATTATACTATAAAAGGTTAAATAAAACAATAATAAAATATTATATCAAAAAACAGCAAAAAACATATGAAACATACTTAATATATCAGAACTATGAAAAATATAGAAAATAATATTGACATATGTAAAAAAATATATATAATAATATGATATATATTTTTGTTAGAATAAAAATACAAATTAATGTTAGGGAGAGTAAACATATGAAAAAAATAATTATAATTATGTCTTTATGTTTAGCAATGTTGTTTTCAGTAATTGGATGCAATAATTCTGATAAAAAAGAATCAGTTGATACATTAGACGGAAAAAAAAGTAATATTATTGAAGTTGCTTCAGTTTCACCACTTTCAGGCAATAATGCGGCTTTTGGTGAAGTTTTAACAAATGGTGCAAATATGGCAGTGGATGAAAGAAAAGAAGAATTTAAAGATATGGGATTTAAATTGGTACTTAAAACATATGATGATCAAGCAGATGCAAGTGTTGGTGTGTCTACAGCTAGAAATCTTATAAATGAAAAAGATGTATTGGCAGTTATGGGCCATTTTAATTCAGGAGTTGCAATACCATCATCAGAGGTTTATAAGGAAGATAATCTTCTAATGATGTCACCTGCAAATACTGCTGTTGAAATAACTGAAAGAGGTATAAAATCTGTAAATAGAATTGTTGCAAGAGATGATTTACAGGGACCAGTTGCAGCTAAATTTTCAGTGGAAGACTTGAAAGCAAGTAAAATTTTCATTGTAGATGATAAAACTGATTATGGAACAGGAATAGGAAATGAATATAAGAAAACTGTTGAACAATTGAAATCAGAAGTTGTTGGCTATGAAAGCTTATCTGTAGGAGACACTGATTTTAGTGGAATATTAGCAAAAATAGCTTCAAAAAAACCAGATTTGGTATTTTTTGCAGGTGTTTGTCCTGAAGGACCAATGCTATTAAAACAGATGAGAGAAAAGGGAATTAAATCTAAATTTTTAGGACCAGATGGAATAGATTCAAGTGATACACCAAAAATAGCAAAAGATAATGTTATTGGTATCTATTATACATCCACTGCGGGGCCATGCACTGATACAAAGAAAGGTAAAGAGTGGGCAGCAAAATATGAAAAAGAGTTTAATAAAGAACCTGAAAATTATGCAGCATATGGATATGATGCGATGATTATGTCTTTGGATGCTATCAAAAAGGCAATTGAGGATAATGATGTAAAAAAACCAACAAGATTACAAGTTACAAATGCAGCAAGAGAATTACCTGCTTATGATGGAATTGCAACAAAAGTTGAATTAGATGAAAAAGGTGATAATAAAGAAGCTTCAGTATTTATTTATAAATATGAAAAAGCTGAATATCCTGCTGATGTCCTAAAAACTATAAGTGCAAAAGAATTTAAAAAGTAGTTAGTGATTCTTAGATTTGAAAATGCTATGTTATTTTTTGGTTTTCTTAAATCAAAATATTATGAAGATAATTTGAATTTACTTGGGGATATCCAAAAAATAAATTCTAATTCTCGAGTATGAATTCACATGATTTAGACGAACTTCAGACGAAAAGAATTTGGTATTATTTTTTTGGTTCTCCCTAAATATATTATGGAAGGTTTAAAAAATGAAAGATTTAACTATTCAACTGTTAATAGATGGACTAACTTTGGGTTTTGTATATTCAATAATTGCAGTTGGTTATTCATTAGTATATGGAATACTTGAATTTATAAATTTTGCAAATAGTGAAATATTTATGGTGGGAGCTTTTATTGGAGCTGAAGTTTTAATTATATTGCAAAAAGTAGGTATATTAGGAAATATCCCTATTCCAATTGCTTTATTTATTGCAATAACAATTTCAGTTATTCTAAGTGGGAGTCTAGGTGTTTTAATAGATAAAGTTGCTTATAAACCAATTAGAAATTCACCAAAACTGGTAGCTTTTATTTCTGCAATTGGTGTATCTTTTTTTCTGCAAGATGCTGTTAGAATAATAGAAGCAGTATGGAAAAATGCATTTTATGTAAATGCACCAGATGTATTAACTTATAAAATAAAATTTTCAGATAATACAAATATACCTGTTAAATTTTTGTTTATAGTAGGGAGCTCCATATTTGTTATGGGAATTGTTACACTATTTATAAATAAGACAAAATGGGGAAAAGCAATGAGAGCGGTTGCACAAGATTCTACGACAGCATCTCTTATGGGTATAAATACAGAAAAAATGATATCCATGACTTTTTTTATTGGTGCAGCACTGGGTGGTTTTGCAGGAACTCTATTTACTATACAATACTCGTTAGTACATCCATATGTAGGTTTTGTATTGGGAATAAAATCATTTACAGCAGCAGTTTTTGGAGGAATAGGAAATCTTCCAGGAGCGATGCTTGGAGGTATAATTTTAGGATTAATTGAAACTTTTGGATCGGCTTTTTTGAGTAATCTTACAAATGGTATTATAGGATCCGAGTATAAAGATGTTTTTGCTTTTTCGATATTAATATTGATTTTAATCTTTAAACCAAATGGATTATTGGGAAGTACAGTAAAGGAGAAAGTTTAGTTATGAAAAAAGTTATTTTAGTTATGGATTATATATTTATTTTTATGATGCCTTTATTATTGTATTATAACTATAATTCATCTGTAATATTTTTATTATTTCTATTATCGATTTTTAGATTATATAGAACTGATATTATGCTGAAAATGAAATTTTTACTACTTATATTTGATATACTAGTTGTATTACCAACTGCTTTAAATAGCAATAGTTATTTTATAGATATTGCAACTCAAATATGTATATATTCAATTTTAGCAGTTGGATTGAATATCGTTGTTGGATTTGCAGGATTGCTTGATTTGGGATATGTAGCATTTTATGCTGCAGGTGCTTATGTATATGCAATATTTGCATCAAATCAAGCAAACAATTTTTTGCCAAAATTTTTTGTCCAATTTCCGATTTCAGGAGAATGGTTTTGGGTATTTTTAATATTTGCTATGATTGTTTCGGCTATTGTAGGTATAGTTTTAGGATTACCTGTTTTAAGACTTAAAGGTGACTATCTTGCAATAGTAACATTAGGTTTTGGTGAAATAATTAGGATAATACTGAATAATTTAGATAAGCCTATTAATATAACAAATGGACCAAGAGGAATTACACCTATTTCACCGCCTAGATTATTTGGTATTGAGTTTAATAGTCCAATAAATTATTATTTTATTACAATATTTATTCTTATTATAGTTATATTTTTTGTGAATAGAGTTAATTACTCTAGAATTGGTAGGTCTTGGGCTGCTATTAGGGAAGATGAACTTGCAGCAAGATCAATGGGAATATCTCTTGTGAAAATGAAGTTAATGGCCTTTGCATATGGAGCTTCACTTGCAGGTATGGCAGGTGTTGTTTTTTCTGCTAAGCAGACATTTATTGAACCTACAAGTTTTGGATTTATGGAATCAATAGGTATTTTGGCAATGGTTATATTGGGAGGATTAGGAAGTATTTCAGGAGCAGTTACAGGAGCAACAATATTAGTATTGTTAAAATTACTTATTTTAAAGGATTTTTCAGAGTTTTTAGGAAATATTGCAGATAGTGGCCTAATTAGTATTCCTACTGAACTTGACCCTGCTAAATATGAGAGACTGGTCTTTGGAATAATTTTAGTATTAGCTTGTATTTTTAGACCTAAAGGTATTTTACCTGGGAAAAGAAGTATTGAATATTTGAAAAAAATGTTACCTGGAGATATTCAAAAAATAAATCCAAATTCTTGAGTATGAATTCAAATGTTTTAAGGAGAATTCATACAAAAAAATTCAACATTATTTTTGAAGGTTCCCCATAAAGATAAATTAAAAGAGTATAAAAATAATATATAAGGTATATCAAAAATTTTAAAAAATAATTTTTTTCTGAAAATATTGATGGCTTAATGAATATTTAAAAAAGTTAACTAGTTTATTTTTTTGATTTTACCTATTCAAAAGGAAGTTAAAATATGGATATACTAAAAGTGACCAAATTAAGTAAAAATTTTGGAGGCGTAAAGGCTTTAACTGATATAAATTTTACAATGAAAAAAAATAAAATAACAAGTATTATTGGTCCAAATGGAGCAGGAAAAACAACTTTATTTAATACAATCAGTGGTTTTTATGAACCAGATGAAGGTGATATATATTTTTTAAATAAGAATATTAAAGGTTATTCACCAGATAAAATTGCTAAAGAAGGTATAATGAGAACATTTCAAAATATAAGATTATTTAAAGATTTATCAGTAGTTGAAAATATTTTAATTGGTATGCATTTAAAACTAAAATCGAATATATTTTCTATACTATTTAAAACTAAAAGCATGAAAATAGAAGAAAAGAAATCATATAAAAAGGTATTGGATTTAATAGATTATGTTGGATTAAATGGTCTTAGAGAGGAACTAGCTAAAAATTTATCTTATGGAGATCAAAGAAAATTAGAGATTGCAAGATCTTTAGCTTCTGAACCACAGATTATAATGCTTGATGAACCAGCAGCAGGTCTTAATTCTAAAGAAACAATTATAATGAAAGATTTAATTTTAAAAATTAAAAGAGATAAAAATTGTTCTATATTGTTAATTGAACATGATATGAAGTTGGTAATGGGTTTATCAGATACAATAATTGTATTAAATTATGGAAAACTAATTTCAGAAGGTGAGCCTGATTATGTAAAAAATGATAAAAATGTTATTAATGCATATCTTGGAGAGCCAGATGAATACGATGATTTTATAGCATAAGGATGTAAAATATGAAAAAAAATAAAAGAATTATTCTAGAGTTAAGAGATATTAATGCTTATTATGGAAATATACATGTATTGAAGGATTTAAATCTTATTGTATATGAAGGAGAGATTGTATCTCTTATAGGAAGTAATGGTGCGGGCAAATCTACTACTTTAAAAGTTATATCTTCATTACTTAAAGTTAAGTCAGGAAAAATTTTTTATGAAGATCAATGTATAAATGCTTTAGCAGCTCATGATGTTGCAAAAAAAGGATTAGCAAATGTTCCAGAGGGACGTCGAATATTTAATAAAATGTCAGTAGAAGAAAATTTAGAACTTGGTGCATTTAATTTAAAATCAAAAAAGAAAGTTAAGGAAAATATTTATAAGATGTATGAAACTTTTCCAATATTAAAGGAAAGAAAAGATCAAAAAGGAGGGACTCTAAGTGGCGGAGAGCAACAAATGCTTGCAATTGCGAGAGCATTGATGAGTGATCCTGATATATTATTATTGGATGAGCCATCTATGGGACTTGCACCATTAATAGTAAAACAGATATTTGAAATAATTAAAAGATTAAATGATAATGGTAAAACAATTCTTTTAATTGAGCAAAATGCTCAAAAATCTTTGAGAATATGTAGTAGAGCATATATAATTCAAAATGGTTCTATAGTAACTGAATCAATAGGTGAAAAGCTGTTAAATAATTCTAAGGTCAAAGAAGCATATTTAGGGTATTAAAAAATAATACCAAATTCTTTTCGTCTGAAGTTTGCTTAAAACATGCGAATTCATACTCGAGAATTAGAGTTTGTTTTTTGGACATCTCTTAGTCTATTTTTTATATCGAAATGGTATAATTTTTTTTTGAAACCTTTTTTTTAAATATGAAATTATTACTTCTTTAGCATTATCAATTCCAATCGATTCGGTATTGATACATAAATCATAATTATGTAAATCATATATATCTTCTTTTGTATGATATTTGATATAATTTGATTGCTTTTTATCGTTTATCCAGATTAGTTTTTTTGCCTTTGACTCAGAAATATTATAATACTGTTGAACTTTTTTAACTCTTGATGGATAACTTGAATGAACAAAAATACTTACATGGTTCTGGTAATTCCTTAGAATATAAAAAGAAGCTCTTCCCATTACTATAACTGATTGTTTTTTAGAAATAGATTGGATGATTTCAGATTGTACTTTAAAAACTTCATTATCAGATGGAAAATATGACTCTAGATGAGAGTAAGTATAATATTTATTAAGATTGTATGTTTTATAAATGTTCTTCCATATAGATACTATTCTTTCATCAAATAACTCAACATTTTTTTCATGAGTTCTAAGCTTTTTTGCAGTTTCTCTTATAATATCACTGTCAAAGTATAAAAAATTAAGATTTTTAGCAAGTTTTTTACCCAATAAAGAACCTTCAGAACCAATTTGCTTACTTATAGTTATTGAAATTGGAACATTTCCATTCATCAGTATTCCTCACTTTCATTATTTATATTTTAATTCATATTAAAGAAGTATTTATAAAATAAAAAATAGATTTAATAAAAAGAATTATATCAATTTAAATAGTTTAGAATTAACAGTTGTAAATGTT